>DASQZS010000312.1:0-3739 GCA_035638535.1 Candidatus Acidiferrum sp. | reverse complement strand
GACAAACTTGACGGAGTAATAATCTCACACGCCCACTTAGACCACTGTGGATTTGTTCCATTCCTATTCAAATACGGATACGATGGACCAATCTACTGCTCAGAGCCAACCTCGGTACTCATGACGCTATTGCAACTAGACTACTTGGACATCTTTGGTAAGGAAGGAGGACACCCTCCTTACGACCAAAAGGACGTACGCGAAGCAGTACTGCACACTATCCCGGTGAAGTACGGTGTCGTAACGGACGTAGCACCGGACATTAAGTTAACCCTCCACAACGCGGGGCACATAATCGGGAGCTCGATCGTTCATCTGCACATCGGTGAAGGCTTACATAACATCGTGTACACGGGCGATTTTAAGTTCGGACGCACTATGCTCCTAGAACCTGCCACATACTCTTTCCCTCGCGCTGAGACACTGATTATGGAGAGCACATATGGCGGTCCTGACGATATCATGTCCGACCGCGAAACGGTCGAAGGTAAACTCGCGCGGATCGTAAACGAAACCGCTGAGAAAGGTGGCAAAGTTCTCATCCCGACGTTGGCTGTTGGTCGCGCTCAGGAAATAATGCTCGTTCTAAACGCCTACATGAAAAATAAAGTGATCAAGGAACTTCCAATCTATCTCGAGGGGATGATTTCCGAAGCAACCGCTATTCACACAGCCTACCCAGAGTATTTAGCTCGAGATCTTCGAGAACAAATTCTGTACAAGGACGTCAACCCATTCCAATCCGATTACTTCACCAACGTAGATCACCCATCGGAACGTGAGAAGATTGCTGCAGGCGATCCCGCCGTGATCCTTGCGACTTCCGGCATGATGGAAGGTGGACCAGCCATTGATTATTTTCGCTACTTAGCTTCCGATGAACGTAACACAATCATCTTCGTAAGTTATCAGGTTGAGGGAACCCTTGGAAACAGATTGAAGAACGGTATACGTGAAGTCTCACTGATGGGCAGAAACGGAAAACTTGAAGCCTTCAAAGTCAACTTGCGAGTTGAAAGTGTTGAAGGATTTTCAGGCCACTCTGACAGGAATCAATTGATCGGGTTCTTGAAACGCGTCTCTCCGAGACCCTCGCGGGTAATTATGGGTCACGGTGAAAGACGTAAAACGGATCTGTTCGCGCATCAAGTTTCGAGAATTCTCAAGCTACGAACCGTGGCACCTGACATTTCTGAGACACTCAGACTTCGCTAACTCGTCTTTATTCAGTTTCTTCGTCGACGGCGTTTCCAGCGGTAACGGTAACCTCGGATTTCCCACGCCAAACCTTAGCTGTCGGCGGAGTCATGACTATTCTTTCCTCGCCGAGTCTGGCGATGTCTCCTTCAATCGATTTTATAAAAGCGACCATTTCGCTGATAGCAGATTTCGTTTCCTCCACGCTGCGCTTCGCAATCGGGGTTATCTTCACAATAAGGATATTTCCTTCAATTATCTCAGCCTTGATTCGTGGCACATCGGTGAGATCGCGCAAAGGATACGCCTTGACATAGATTGGATGCTGTATAGATGGATTCACTAGTGGAAACCGGTCTGTTCTTTCCATCGCATGAGAACTAATCATAGCAGTCACATTACCACAGATAGTGTCCGAGTCGAGCGAATCGCAGTTTAAATGTTTGCACAGCAAACGACCGGAAGTGACATGCCTATGTAAAGACTGAACGGTTTGGTCTGCTTGAACGCTGTGAAGTTTGTCATTCCCGCGTCAAACCCGGTATGCTGGGCCTCTGTCCTACGGGCGCGAAGGACCGAAAGCGTTCCAGAAATCATCACCAACGTAATGCAAATTCGTGATCACTCTACCCTTCACCATCGCGTGCATCGCTTCGGAATCCAAGTCTGCGGTGCCAACTGCAATAGCTTTCTTGAATCGTTCATCTTGGATAACCACAAAGTCGCCCTTGTTGAAAGTGTCAGAGATCGTCCTAATTCCTGGCCGCATAATCTGCGCTCCATTCGTCACGTGCGGGATCGCTCCCATATCGACTATGATTTTAGGCAATGAATCCAGGACGATCTGAAACCTTAGAGATGGTACCCAGAGATCGTTCCTTCGTACGAGTATCGGCACACCATCAGCAAAAATTACTGAGCCATCGCCGACAACAAGTTCCTGTAGGTGATCAGTCGCATCCAACTTTTCCCTAGCGACAGGAAAACGGATCACAAATTCTCTAACTATTTGCTTTGCTTCTTTGTCCTTGAGATGCCGCATAACAGACATACTTCACACAATCCAGCCTAACATGATGAATTCACTCGTTGTCAATCTGGCACTCTTGCATTATGTTAATCATAGCCGAAGCTTTAATTTGAAGCGCTCCATTAGCGCACAGAGTTTCAGAAAAACTAGGGTCAGATGGAAATGTCTGCAGTCGCTGACAAAATCTTCCAAGAGAGTCTAAGTAAGATTGTCCTCGTGGAGTTGAAAGGTAGCCGCACAATTCGCGGAAAATTGTTTAGTTACGATCAGCATATGAATTTGGTATTGGAAGATGCCGAAGACGTGTCAAATCCCGACAGTACTCGAAATATCGGCACGATCATAGTGCGAGGAGACAATGTAGTCTTAGTCTCACCGCCACCTAAGAGATAAATCGAATTACAGATGAGGCATAGTAAATGACTAAAGGAACCGCATCTTTTGGACGGCGAGGGCGTGCTAAGACTCACATTCGATGTCGCCGATGCGGACGCCGATCCTACCATATACGATGGAAAAGATGCTCCGCGTGCGGATTTGGCGCAACGAAGAAACTGCGCGGTTATTCCTGGCAGACCCACACGTTAAACCGCGAAAGACGAATTAGATAATTTCGTCTTATGATGTACTAGGCGCTACTTCGGTAGTGGGTTTGGCTTCAGGCTTTGCTTCAGTTGGTTTCTTGAAGGTTTCAACGAAAATTACGGTTGCATGTTTAGGCAGGAATTTCTCAATCTCGGCAGTCAATGTTCGCTTGACCACTTGAAGCCCCTCAAGAAAGAATGCTTCCTCCGGAACCTCTACTGTCAAGCTTCCGTCCTCTATTTTGATGCCGAATTTCTGTTTATCAACAGACGAAATCTGCCTATGAATTAGATTCCGTACCTTATCTTCATCTGTCTCTACCTGTTTTTCTACTGTAAGGTCATAGATCAGCGTTCGTCCAGCAAACGGATGATTATAGTCAACCTGAACTCGGCCAGCTCCGACTGCTCTAACCTGGGCCGTTTTTCCGTCGACGTTAACCTGTAATCCGGGTACCGGTGTCAACCCGTCAGCTCGGAATTTTCGTAATGGGACAAGCCTCACTTTCTTAGGGTCACGTATTCCGTAGGCTTTCTCGGGAGGCAGTTCAATTGTATTTGCCTTGCCAACTTCGTAACCGGTGAGGGCTTCATCTAATCCCTTAGGTACCCATCCTTCGCCAACTATGACGAAAAATGGTTCGTAATGTTCCTCTCCGCGGTACAGTTTCGCTTCTTTTGCTACGCCTTCAATTGTCGTGCCGACAATCTCTCCAGTCTCTTTCACTTTCAGCGTGTAGTTGATGAGTAGAAAGTCACCGTTCTTGATTGGCATTCTGTTACACCTTAATCTGCGGAGTCGAAGCTAAGGTCGGTTGGTTGTAGATTAACCTTTCAGGAATTACTCATTTGGTTACGTTTCATTTTGCCTTCGAGAATACTTCACGCGCAGCTTTCACTGCCTCGCCTGTAGTAAGGCCATAGCCCA
>DASQZS010000311.1:0-4737 GCA_035638535.1 Candidatus Acidiferrum sp. | reverse complement strand
AGTCGGACGCCGCTTTCATCAAGTGCTTTCGCTAACGCCTGGCTATTCCGGATTACTTGACGCGCGTACCGAGTACCGAATTTCTTCATTTCTGCTAAGGCGACGTATAGTGCGGCTATTCGATTCCAATGTGCGTTGTCTACGATTGCGGGGTTTACCTTACCGCGAAGGTTATCTTGATACTTGCTCGTAAGGAGAACTCCACCTTGTGGACCTGGGAAACTTTTATGGGTCGACCCAATCAGTAAATCTGCTCCTTCTCGAAGTGGATCTTGAAATTGTTCGCCCGCTATGAGCCCTAGAACGTGAGAGCCATCATAAACAACGTGAGCGCCTACGCGGTGGCATACCTCGCTTAGTTCCAGTAACGGATGTGGGAAAAGGATGAAGCTGGCACCAAAGATAACCACCTTCGGTCTTTCTTGTTCAATCGCCGTTGCGGCCCTAGGTGAGTCGATGTTGAACTTGCGCTTGTTGAATGGAAATTCGGTTACTTGTAGACCGTAAATTTTCGGGTACCCTTCTGGTGAGATGCCGGGGTATCCTCCGTTCGATTTTCCCACCACCATTATCTTGTCGCCGCGTTGGGCGAGTACGCTGAGGGCAATTATGTCAGCAACGTGTCCCGACAGTGGCGTTACGTCGGCGTAGTCGCACCGAAAGAGCTTCTTCGCCAGATCCTCTGTCTTAGCTTGTATTTCGTCGACGTATTTTGTGCCCATGTAGAATCGGTCTGGTGAGGTGTAACGATTAGATAGGTCGCTGCCGAGCATTTCGCGAACATTGGTGCTGCTTCGATTTTCGGACGCGAGGAGGTTCAAGCACTTTTCAAGCCTCCAATTCTCGTGTGCCCTCAGCATTTTTCGAAGTGGAGCAGCCGGGTTGCTTGGACGATGTTTCGTCAAATCTTAACACCAGAATTACGAAGGTTGGCTTCCGATGAAGTCTTGATAGTAGGCTTTTGGGAAGGCGTTTTAGACTCTTCTTCCTCGTCTTCCGCCTGGTCGTCGTGTTCCGTCATGAGGAATGGGTGTGACGTCCTCGATTCGTCCGATTCTGAATCCAGCTCGAGCCAGCATTCTGATTGCCGCTTGCGCTCCAGGCCCGGGCGTTCTTGCCTTGTGTCCGCCTGGTGCTCGAACTCGTATGTGGAGGGAGGTTATTCCTCGGTCCTTGGCAACCCTTGCGGCGGCGGCTGCAGCTTGCATGGCTGCGTAAGGTGAGCCTTGAAGTCGGTCCGCTTTGACATGCTGGCCTCCTGCACTGCGGGATATTGTTTCGGCACCGCTAAGGTCGGTGACGTGAACAAGAGTGTTGTTGAAGGAAGAGTAGATGTTGGCTATACCCCAGCGTTGTGCAGTTTTCTTCTCAGACACGCGCTTGTCCCCGATGGCTTTAGTGACGGAACTTTCGATCCGCTATATTTAACCTATCTGCGAGCGAGATATTTCTAGAAGATGGAGATTTGGGTTCGGCAGCTTACACGGTTCGGCGCGCATCGGTCGCTGATCTCTACGATGTTTGCATGATTGAAGAGAACTCCTTTGATGATCCTTATCCGCGTGGTCTTCTCGCGGAGTTACTCAGAAGATGTCCCGCGTCCTTTGTGGCTGTAGACGTTGACGGCCGAGTTGTCGGATATTGCGTATCATCAATAAGCGCCGAAGAAGCCCACTTGATTTCGATCGCAGTTCTACGGAGTCGACGAAGGATTGGGATCGCCCAGACGTTGATCAATGAATTGAAACGATTTCTATCAGATCGAGGCGTGATGACATTATTTCTGGAGGTAAGAGTAGATAATGGCACAGCGATCCGTCTATATTCCAGACTAGGTTTCCGTCGTGTTCGCATTATAGACCGTTATTACTCGAATGGGGGTTCCGCGCTGAAGATGCAAATTGGACTCAATATGTCGTCTACGAATTGAGTGGCTCTCTACGCAGTGGGTGGACCTGCCACCTCAGGAAGTGTCATGATTTTGATGGTACCTGGTCTTCGTGTTAGATCAGCTATGCGGTCGCCGATTACCATTTTCACACCTCGCTCCTCGGCTAAGTCGATCAGCCTTTGAGTTACTACTCCGTCGAAAACGATTGTGTCGACTCCCTGGAAGTCCGTTAGCTTTCCAGCTAACTCGCTTACTGGTAACCTGGCTATTTCATTCAAGGGTTGGTCAAGAAGGGCGCCTTCGAGAGATCCTCGAAGTTCTCGTGCTTTCGCGACTATGTTTGGGGGCAATTGTACTGGCGGTGGTCGTTGCACTGGGACAGGTTCAGGTCGACGGAAGGTTTGAGCCACGGGTGGTGCTCGAGCTTCTACTGGCATTTTTTCTCGTAGGCATTTCATTATTTCTTTCGGGGTTAGCTCCTCAACTTCTTTCCCGAGTGGTGCTCGGGCAACGTAATCAACCGGCGCTACTTGCATTAGCTCTTTGAGAATTAAATCTCCACCTCTATCTCCGTCCAAGAATGCCGTTGTTTCTTTTGTCTTGCATAGTTCAATAATTGTGTGCGGGATCTTGGTTCCTTCTATTGCTACGGCATTCTTGATGCCACAACGAAGGAGTAGTACGATGTCTGCTCGGCCTTCCACGAGGATTATTGACGGACTTGAGGATACTTCAGGTCCGGAAGGCAGATGATCGGGACCATACTCCACGACGTCAGATCCGCGTATTACTCCGGATACCTCTTTTACCATCTCATCTGTGCTAGGAGAGACTTCAACAACCCAGGTCCGAAGGATGTCTTTGGCTTTGTCTAAGATCAGTTTTCGTTTGTCTTCTCTGATATCGGCAACCTTTTCAAGTGTTACTTTAGCAAGGCATGGACCTATTCGGTCTACGCTTTGTATTGCTGCTGCTATGATCGCGGTTGATGTTTTGTCTAGGCTTGAAGGTATAGTTATGGCTCCGGTTGTCCTGTCCTGTCTTGACTCTAGCTGAATTTCGATGCGTCCAATTCTGCCTGATTTTTGTAGTTCGCGAAGATCTAAATCCGGTCCGAATAGGCCTTCGGTTTGGCCGAAGATTGCGCCTATCACGTCAGGTTTTTCGACTACGCCCTCCACATCGAATCGGGCAACTATCATATATTTCGTGGTTGAATATTGTGAATTTGTCCCCAATTAGGGATAACCCTCCTGTCATGCTCACGTTAACGTTTGCTACGAAACTATAGGACATGAGCAATCTAATCGTACCATCATCCGTTGTCCATATAAACGCTGTGTACAACTGTGGCATGAATTTATCGTCGAACCTTTCTGGGGTGATCACGCGGCGGGAACTTGTGCGGAAATGCGTCGTTTGGGTGTTCCACCTCGAGTCGAAGTTTATCACGGTATCCTGGTAATTCCTCGATACTGCGAAGGTTTGATCGGGTTAATTCGCGGAGGCTGCGCCAGATGATAATGTTGCCCAAGGTTCCACGTGAGTTGAGCGTGCGACTTAATCTATGAGCTAGTGAGACTCCTTGTCTGTCGAAGTCAGTGAGCACTATCGCATGCCGTAGATCTCCTAGCTCTTCTACGAATTCTAATGGGTTCAGTCTGCTGCTCTGCAGGCACAGTATACTGCCTGTTATTCCAATCGCACGAAGGGCATTCTTGTCTTTAGAACCTTCAACGATGATCGGGTTGCCTTTTTGAGATTCGTTTGATAATTGTTCAAGGATCTTTTCCAAACGCTCCAGTCGGACGTTTGCCGGGGCACGCATAGTCTATGGTTACCTTGTAAGTCTAAGTTGCCGCATTTTGTGTAGGAGTTCAGGGTTCTTTTCAAATTCGTTTCTCACAGGTTCTAAAATGTCGATCAGGCTTGTCGCCACGGCGTTTTTGAGGTCCGCAGGGTGGATTCTTCCCTCACGATAATCAATTTCTAACGTTTCGAAGGTATCGTATGATTTCGAGCCACCGTACTTTTCGGGTCTTTCGATCTTAATCGTCTGTTTCCATGGGAAGGAGATGTAGTGAGCCATGTCGATAATGCTGTTATTCTCAATGTCCTTGGGAAGGCAGTATGCGCTTCGAATTTTGTTTCTAATTGCTTCTGGGTCGTCGTGGATGAGGATGCTGCCTTCGGGCATGCTTTTTGACATTTTAAAGGAGATTTGGGTGTTTAGTTGCGTGTTTTCGTCATATTTTGCCGAATCCATTTTTTTCGCTCCGGCTAAACCAATTATGAGGTGGGTGTGGAGACTGGTCGGTTTGCGCCATCCAAGTTTGTCTGCTACGTCGCGGGCTAACGCGTGTGCCTTCCTTTGATCCATTCCGGCACATGCTACGTCAGCTTGTAGTTCGAAGATGTCTGCAACTTGCATACACGGATAGAAAGTGGAAGCGGCTTCGATGTCTTTGCTGTCTAGTTCTCTTCCCATTATTGGAAGAGCGCGCCAGATTCGATTTATGTTAACTGCTTTTGCTACGCGAATGACGCGTTCCCAGTATTCTTGCCGGGCCGTCAACTCAGATGCCCACGTGTACGTTGCCTGAGTCGGGTCTATGCCAATCGCAGTGAAGCACTGTTTGAAGTATTCTCCGCAGAGGTGGATGTCGTCCATGTGCCCGCCTAGTTTATTGTTAATCCATGAGTGCCAGTCTGCGAGGAAGATGGTGAAGTCGAATCCGGCTTGAATCATGTCTTTGATCTTTTTGCCACAAACTAATCCCATGCCGATGTGCATTAAGCCACTTGCTTCAAAGCCCCAGTAGGCTTTCGGTCGCTGGTTCGTTTCG
>DASQZS010000310.1:0-2467 GCA_035638535.1 Candidatus Acidiferrum sp. | reverse complement strand
CTCGATACGCCTATGAAAGCGCGAGACCGTCAGTCAACCTCAGGATGGATGGTGAAAACGTTCTTTTCGTTTCTTACCTTCGATTGTTACGGGACTCTGATAGATTGGAGAAAAGGAATCGATATCCACTTAGGAAATCTGCTGAGAAAAAATGGTCTGGCGTCTGGCGTAAGCGTCTATTCAGATTACGTCAGACTTGAGGCGGATGAAGAACATGGCTACAGGTCCTATCGTGAAGTCTTGTGCAGGACCGCAATCAAAGTTGCTAATGCAATGAAAATACCATTTTCAAAGGAAGAAGCTAACATCTTTGCGTCAAGTGTTCCTTTGTGGCCTCCATTTGGCGATAGCGTGGAGAGCCTGAAGCAATTGGGTGAGAAAGGTTGTCAGAGAATAGTTCTATCAAATATTGACAGAGAGGTACTGAAAAAATCGCTTCTACAAAATAATCTCGAAGTCGATGGGTACATTACAGCTGAAGACGTGGGTTCCTACAAACCATCATTCGAACACTGGATCAGATTCTTGGAATGCTATAAAGCAAGGAAGGAGGATACACTCCATGTAGCGCAGAGCTTGTTCCACGATATAATTCCTAGCAGTAAGCTTGGAATCTCCAATGCTTGGATAAATCGGTATTCCGAAACGAATGATGCAGGAACAGTCCCAACTTACGTCTTCTCTGATCTCAAGGGTTTGGTAAAATTTCTAGGCTAGACGACCAACTTTACCGATCTCGCGACTTTCAGTGAAAGCTTGTCCTAAATGTGACAAAGGCGCCGATGTCATTGAATTCATATATCGCTTCAGACGATTTTCATCTCACAAATGTACACCCATAAAATCAACCCGATATTCGTAATCCTTCTGACCGTTATGATTGCGATCTCGTCTCTTCGGACGATAGGCGCTAACACTTCAGCATGTCAAGCCGACATTTCCGCGCTGATTCCCCAAGTGCAAACGCTCGAATCCACGGTACAGGGAGGTTTGCCCGACGCACAGCAGGACGCTCTTCTCAGCCCCTTATTGAGCATCGCTAACGATCTTAACGCTGCCCAGAAGGGCCAATATGATCAGTTGAATACAGCGCAAAGTTCGATCGTAACCTTCAAGTCTACCGCAGCCGAATTCATCGGATATAATCAGGGCGCTTTTGATTCTGACTTAAAATTGTGGATAAATACTGCGAATCAATTGTCTAACTCTCTAACTAGCACTTACCAGGTTTGCGCAACATACACGAGCACAACTGCGGGTTCCTAAGACTGCGGCGTAAGCAAGCTTCATGATTTCCAGTAACTACCGCTTTTTCGTTTGTTGCTACGCATCATTTCGTAGAGTCGACCGTAGTAAAGAATCGCGGAACCAATCACCAACACAGTTAGAGTGGGATCAATCGCCATAGCTGACATGGTCGGTATGACGTACGATAACTCTTCATAAAGTGAGATCTGGGAATTTCAAGTCGTAGCATCAAACTTGGCGAAAAAGCGGCAATGGTGCATCTGACTAGTATACTTTCAAGGCCATGCGTCTACAACAACGAATCTTGATTGAATTTGAACCTAGGAATCCAGGTCATGGCATCAAATAATGACCCTGAAACGAATACGTGAATTCTCTATAATGACGCTAGTCTGCTATTCAAGTTCATGTGTGTGACCAAAGGCTCGAAGCGTTGCCATTCAAAAGCAACGATGAAAGAGACAGCTGTGTGGAGTAGTTCCTGATTGCCTAGAAAAGAAAGTGGAGGATTCGTTGTCTCATCTAAAGGAGATACCGTCGATATATGGTTCAGCGGCAAGAAGATGATGAAGAAGATAGTGGCTGGCGGTTAGACGTGCCAAGTCTGCGACTGTCTCTTAAGAAAACATCTTCTAGACTTCAAATCCCACGATTCGTCAAATTCGCTTGAAGAGAAGAAAAGCTAGTTTACTGTATCAGTGAAATTCTGCGCGGGGTTCCACTTACCTCTCGCGGGTTGAGGGATATAGTCGTCGAATGAACCGGGCTGAAACTTCAATCGCTTGCCCTTCTCGGCAGCCATATAGCAAGCCATAATGATTTCCAGTATAGCTACCCCATCGTGCCAATTCTCTATAGGCATTTGATTCTTAAGAAATCTCTGGACCATGTGGCGATCTTCTGCTTGGAAACCGTAGGTAAATGATTCGTCAGCGACCGTTGGCATTAGTCCTTGTTCAGCAGCTTGTTTTTCGACAAAATAGGCTCCTGACTTGGATTTGATGTTTTTACTGGAGAAGACGTGTAGTTCTGGCTGCAGGCTGTTAACGCTCATGTAGTATTCAGGTCCGAGCAGGTCGAGAATAAGTCGTACTCCTGGGCCGGTATAGCACCAGAGCACAGAAGCATCAGCTATCACTGTGTTTCCATCTGCAGCTTCGAAGGTTACTGTGGCTCTGCCAAAGTCTTCTGCTGGGGAGTCAGAATAATTCGCTCGTCC
>DASQZS010000309.1:0-7107 GCA_035638535.1 Candidatus Acidiferrum sp. | reverse complement strand
GCGTAAAAACATATAATTTAGATCTGTGCCGCGTTCAGAGGATTCTGACGCGATGATGTCTAACGATGCACGTTTGGGTATCGTTAGAATGATTCAAGTGATCAAGTTAGGGCTTGGTTGTGGGAACTGTGTATAACTTCTTAGAAAAGATTCAATAGAGCTTATTGAAGCTGGGGCTTCATCCAGGTGAATGCGTAGAGGTAAAGAGTTGGCAAGTAATCCGTTAATTACATTTTGTATTCTAACCTTTGAGAAGACAGCTTGGTTGAAGAACACTCTACTATCTATTCGCCAGTATTGTGGCGTAGATTATTCTGTAAAAATTCTCTCTCAAGGAAAACCTGACGCAGAACTCGCTAGATTTATGGCAGATTCGAAAGACGATGACGTCGAAGTATTAACGTCTGAAGTTAATCTTGGATGTGACGGCGGAAGAAAGTTTCTTGCGAACGAGGTAGAAACACCATTGGCTATGATGATTGATGATGACATGTATTTGACGGAGAGAGCTATCGAATCAGGATTGAATGTTCTGAGAGCGAATCCTCAAGTTGGTGCGGTTAGCATGCCACAATATGATCCACGCGGTTGGATGATCAGTGCTGGTGGACAGAAATTGATTATCAGAAACGGAGTGATTAACGTTAGACGACCACTTCTGGATGATTCGGCTTGGATAGAAATTCAGCATATCGATGGAGGCGCGATGATTTTCAGAATCCAAATGAGGGACTGTTTCACGTGGGACGATCGTTCAGGATTCCTTCAGGACTTGGATAAATCGCTGCAAATACTTCGTTCAGGCAGATGGAAGCAGGCTATTGCACCTAGCGGAAAGCTAATTCATGACCGATCTTGGGTCGGAAAGAAACCGAAGTATGAACAGACGCGATTCAACGGATTGACTCTCCATAACAATTACGAATATTTCCGGAAGAAATGGGGCCTTAGGCTTGACCTGCGAACACATCTTCTATATGAGGTCCTCTACCCAGGTCTTGCGCTAACGCATTGTCCGATCACAGTTTCGCAGATCGACAGATTCATACGAACGAGTAGGAAGAGGTTGCCACTGTAACGGATAATGACGTTCAATTCCATATCCAGATAACATCCGCAAACGGGTTATTACGAGCTCATGGCGACAGGACGGCGTCTCCGAGGTTAACTATCTCGGCATTTTGTCCGATCACTTTTACGATTTGTCCGAATTCCTTAACGTCGACGCTGTAAGAGGTATGCGAATTCAGGGCCAAGTTATGAAAGCATAGAATTAGCCACTGATCCTTTCGGAGATTTCGGAGCCATTTCCTGATGAAGCGTGACTCGAGCGCATTTCTAGAAGAATTGATTAGTCCATGTTCGGGAGGACATTTCTTTCGTTTGCGGCGGTCGATTTTTGTCACTAAATGGTTACTGATTAAGTGTAGAGGAAGAAACACTGGGTGCTCATAGGTGCTCATAGCTTTCAGTCCTAATCGGTCGCGAGGAACTAGACTGTTGAATCTTGCTGGAGGGTAACAGGAGACTGTACGAGCGAACTCGTAACTTTTTGCCGCCATCGACTTGATTCTATCGTTGTAGGCACCATAAGGGTACGCTAGGCTGACGACCTTAGTGGAGAGCACCGCCTCCAAAAATTCCTTGCTCGTTCTTAGTTCATCGTTCAATTGTGATTCTGATAATTGAGTCAGATTTGGATGTGTCCGTGTATGTGATCCTATTTCCCAGCCATTAGATATCAGGGATCTCAGCATTTCTGTCGTCATAACTGCCTCATCATGATATTTCTTACCGATCAAATCGGTTATGACGTATACTGTAGCCGTTGCTCCAATTTTCTCTAATTCTGGTAACGCGAGATAGTATACACTTGAAAGGGCATCGTCGAAGGTTACCGATACGTGCCCCGACGAGTTTGATCACCGACAACCGATGACGTCTTGCCAGAGATCACATCAGACCGAGCTGGTTAAGTTTCGCGAGAATCTTATCAGCGCACTCTTCAACGGTCAATGTATCAGTCTCAACAACAAGATCGGGTGTCAGCGGTTCTTCGTAAATATCCTGCGGTCCGGTTAGGTCTTTTATCTGGCCGGTTGAGGCTTTCTTGTAAAGACCTTTTGGATCTCGTTGAGCGCAAACTTGCAGTGGACATTTAACAAATACTTCGATGAAATTTGTCGTTTCCGTTCTGGCATATTCGCGGACATTTCGATAGGGTGATATGAATGCGGCTATCACGGCAACTCCGTTTCTTGAGAGAAGCTTTGCAACATAGGCGGCGCGTTTTAGATGCGTCTCGCGATCTTCCCTACTAAAACCTAGACCCTTGCTTAGGTTCTGTCTTATCTCATCGCCGTCGAGGATCTCAACTGGCCAGTTGAGATTTCGTAGCCTGGGTTCAAGGTCACGAGCGATCGTTGTTTTTCCTGACCCGGGTAGCCCAGTCAACCAGATTACGAAACCTTGTTTCATTTGGATGAACACTCGATTGGTTTACCTTTCATTGTGGTCGGTACTGATATTCCGAATATTCGTAGTAGGGTTGGGGCAACATCCAGTATTTTAACGTCCGGTATCTTACCAACCTTTCCTATATGTGGATCTTGGAGTATGAAGATACCATGCTGAGCGTGAACTGCGTCATCTGGTCCTGTATCATTTTCGGAAAGATATAGCGAATCGTGTCCTAAAGTGCCGGCTGATCGCCAGTAGAGGTCGTCAAAGTAAACCATTAGATCTGGCTTATCGCCGATGCTGACTTCATAGAGTTCCTCTGGTCGATAGACTTTTGTGTCCATTTTCCGTCCGTCGGGGTCGCGTATCTCTAATATTTTCTTAGTCAGTTCAGTTTTTTCGTGATCAAGATCTTTCACTTCGATTACACCCTGCGCTTCTCTGCCTTTCACGTTAAAGAAAACTCGAGCATAGTAACCTCCCCAAGCCCAAGCCTTTGTGCGGCTCCAGTCCACTTCAGCCTTATCAAAGTCTATGATTCCATGTGGAGTTTGTTTTAGAACGAGATATCCTTCATTTATGAGCCACTGGTTAAAGCAAAAGGCTCCTTTCATGCCTTTTGCACCATGATCTGAAATGACCAGTACGGTTGTCTCTGGCCCTACCTTTGCGAGCAATCGTCCTATATGATCATCTATCCGTTTATAATATTCAAGTCCCACTTTTTCGTATTGATTTCCAGGAACATATTTGGGATGGTTCTTATCGAAAAACTTCCAGAACGCGTGGTGGAGTCTGTCTACTCCAATCTCATTAAACATGAAGAAATCCCAAGGACGCGTAGTTAGTAGATGTTCAATAATTTGGAAATGCTTCTCTGTCATATCGTTCAAGTTTCTCAGCAACTCATCACGATTTTCAATTCGAAATTCAACGTCGAAAGGGTATGGGCCTACGATCTTCTCGATCTCTTGCTTCAATGCAGCCGGATATGTGTAATCCCTGTTTGCATCGGGGGTAATGAAACAGGAGATTAGCTCCCCATTCACTGGAGTGGGCGGATAGGCTGGAGGAATGCTTACGATGCAGACTTTTTTGCCCTGTCTACCGAGGATATCCCATATCTTCTCTGGCTTCACGGATAGGGCGTTGGCTATGTATCCGTCCTTGTAGGAGAAACCCCTTCGGTGTCTAAAGCCGTAAATTCCTAGCCGTCCGGGATCTGTGCTGGTGCACATTACCATCCATGCGGGAATGGTAATAGGTGGATGACAGCTCTCCATTCTGGCATAAGCACCATTCTCCATTAACTGTCGTAAATTTGGCAATTGGTCTCTGAACTCTTCAAAAACTAGTTCAGGTGAGGCACAGTCTAATCCGATGACCAGTATTCGTGTTCTATTTTTCATTTAGCAACTACTCGATAAAGGCATCTTAGCAGTCTAGGATCAACGCTTCTTGGTATCATGCATAGTTCGCCTAGGTTATGTTCTTTTCATGGTGGGAACACCTAGTTAGGTCCATAACCATAGAGGCATGCCTCTCATCGTTGCGATGGAGTCGTTAAATAAGCGTATGAAGGACCGCTTCCTAGGTTCAATTGGATAGAGATGAATTGATGGCGGTCGACATTCCAAGCTCTCTAGTTAAGAAGATTGAGAACCTCATTAAGGGCACGAGTTTCGCTTCAGTGTCGAGTTACGTAGCGTTCATTCTAAGCGAAGCTGTTGCTGAGACTGAGCGGCGAGATAAGCCCGTCTTCTCGAAGAAGGATGAGGATAAGGTTAACGAACGGTTGCGGGCGCTTGGGTACGTTGAGTAAACTTCATTGTGTGTCGTTGATTATCGGTCGTCCGTCGAAGTGAGGTGGGACGGGTATGTTGAGTAGTTGGAGTAGTGTTGCCGCTATGTCCCATGGATGAATTGGTACGTTTGGTAATGTCTGTGGCGTTGCTTTTGGTCTGTAGAAGATGAATATGCCTTCTGGTCTATGTGTGCCCACTAGTCCTCTTTCTACACTTCCGGTTTTGTCTATTGAGAATCCGTATCCTGGTTGCGGCTCGAGGAAAAGATCCGGGGCACGGTAGGAATAGTCACCGTGCAATACCTCATTGCGATCGAGAACCTTCTCAATAATTAGTTTGCCGGTGGTTTCGTCAGTTAGTTCGCATAATTTCTTGGCGATCGTTTCTTTTGAATTCTGATCGCGTATGAAGATCCCGACGGGGGTTCTGGCGTAGGCTTGTGATTTTGATTGGTCGAGTCCTTTTATGTTTTGGTCGCTCTCGGGTACATATTTTAGAATGGCATTCTGCATGAAGCTTGGTAGCGCTGTGAAGGTCGAGGGCCAGCTTCCCATGATCTTTCTGAAGCGATCTTTCGTAATTCCTATCTTGTTGAACATTTTTGAGAGTCGTGACTCTGTACGGATGGCGAAGCCGAGTTTCTCGAGTGTGCCGTTTATGCTGATGAGTTTGTCGCATGGTCCGAATCCGTGGTCTGAGACGACGACTAGGTCGGCAGATAATTCATTGGCTCTTTGGATTAATTCGCCGAGTAATTGGTCGATTCGTTCGTAGAGTTCAGCGATTTTTTGTTTATCATTCCACCAGAAGTGTTGGAGTCTATCGGTGACTGTGATTATTATGGCCAGGACGTCCCAGTCGAGGTGATACGCTGCGTAGGTGCCGACTCGAATTATTTTTGTGGTTAGTCTCTTTAGGATGTCTAATGCGGCGTCTCGGTTCTCGGAGAGGATCGCCGCGAAGTTTGTCGGTATGTCGCATTCATATCCTCTGGCGACTGTATCGAATTCCTGCTTTCGATCTTTGGGAGTAATCCAGTCGTTTGCTCCCGGTGGTGTCATAAGGCCGCTGGTCATGATACCATTTATTGTTTCGGGCGGGTAACCGATTGGGTCGTTTATGATGATGCATCTTCGTCCTGAGTCGGATATTATCTTCCAGATTGTCGGAGCCATTCGGTAGCGTGATAGGCAGGGTACGAATTTTCCGTTCTCTTTGAATTGGAAGTCGACGATACCGTGTTTTCCAGGGTTCACTCCGGTGAACATGCTGGTCCATGCTGGCGGTGATTCAGCGGGGATAGTAGAGTGAAGTATGCCGGAGGCGCCGTCAGCTAGGAGCTTCTTGAAATTTTGAAGGCCTCCAGCAGAAATTATGGGGGCGATGATCTTCCATGTAGCGCCATCTACACCTAAGAGAATTATTTTCCTGTTCATACTTTCACTACACGGTTCAAGCCGAATGAGTTATCGCCTTACTGTTTTTCGTTGATTACGGTTTCGCTTTCGGTCTGTTGGATCTTGTTTTGGACCGGAACATTATGAATCTGTTTGTCATGTGGTAACTATGATTGTTCGATCGGTTAAGGTCTATAAGAGTAAAGGTGACTTGGAGTAATCCAAACACATTCGAAATGATTCTTCAATAGGAACCTAATGATTGCAAATCTGTTGGTTCCGTGAGGTTCAATTATGAATTTCACATGAAAGTTCTTACGAATTGTATCAGTTCCTCCTTTCAATACATTAACCTCAGCTCCCTCAGTATCAATTTTTATTAAGTCTACATGTCGAACGTGCAAGTCAGCCAGAACCGAATCAAGCGTTGCTGAGCGAACAGTTACGAAATTAGAGGAACGATAGATTGCCGAACCTTCTCCGTGTATCTCACCATACAGACGTATGAAACCATTGAAATCTAAAAGAGCAACGTTAACGCATGTAACGTTAGAGAATTTCATAGTTCTTTGAACAAGCTTTCTGAAATTATGTGAATCAGGCTCAACCGCTATAATTCTCTTAGCTCTCTTAGCTACGGCCAACGTTTGATTCCCAGTCTCAGCCCCAACTTCAATAACGACTTTTTTATCAGAAAGTGAAGAAAAAAGTCTGTTGGCAGCAATCTCTCGTGGGTGATCCAAGTCAGTTTGATCAACCACAATTCCGGGCATGACATATTTGGCGACTGGAAAGAACTTCAGCATGAGACTGCTTTCATTGACAAGTCCCATTCTTGTCAGTGTACTGCGTGAAAGAAGATGCTTAAGAAAGAAAAATACCATTTGGAAGAATTGTCCGATGATGGCTAGGGCATATACTCTAGTTTCCATTTGCATATTGCAACGTTGCTCTTTTCGCATTTATGCAAACAAGGTGGTTCATTAGGAACGTCTCCACATGCCGACGCTCTTACATATCGCCCAGTATAAATTAACAGGTATAGCTTAACATATATAAGTCATCATACATTAACGAAAGTAACTATGTTTTCGACCTGCACTGCGTTACTGGGTCACTATTGCATCACGTGCGTGGAGCTTAGAAAATGCTTAGAGGATGAACAAACATTGGTCGATGTGCGGTTGTATGCATGCCCGACACGACGCATAACTCGAATCCGTCTGATCAACGAGTTCATTTTACACGCGGCGCGTCCTACCTTGTAATGCAGAACTTGAGTGTAAATGCACTGTCAGTTGTTTCGTTCGTAATTTTAGCTCGACTCATCTCGCCGAAGGAGATGGGAATTTGGGCGATACTCCAGCTGATCCTTGCTGCAGCATCTGTTTTTGTTACGTGGTATCCTCAAGCCGTAACTAAGTTCGTTGCGGAGAACATTTCCA
>DASQZS010000308.1:0-6444 GCA_035638535.1 Candidatus Acidiferrum sp. | reverse complement strand
GGATAGAATACTCGTTCGCATCCGTTACAGAGAGTGAATGTCAACATCTGTCCATTGTAAGGTTCGATTTCACCTATGATCCTTGGTGCTGCGAGTCTCTTTCTCATCGATCCGTATCGAAGTTGCATCAGTTTACCGTAGGCGACCATATCGAGGTCTTGTCTTCGTTTGAGGTAGTCGCGTACGGTTGGGACTCTTCCCCTTCGAGTGCGGATTGCGTCTTCGACGTGAAGCCATGTTGCTATGGTGTATGCGCCTGATCCGTAGGAGACAGCCAGTATGTTCTCTCCGGGTTTTGCATTGTCCAATATGTCACACGTGGCGATCAGTGTTGATGCGGCATAGGTATTTCCTGTGTCGAGTACGCGGAGCCAAGGTCTGATTTTTTCTTCAATGTAGGCTGGAGTTAATCTGATCCGTTGTGCAAGTTCGGGATTGTCCAGGGAGTCTATCTGCGCTTGGCACAGGGTCTTACAGGTTTTCATGGGCATGTAGCCCGAGGGTTGGTGGAAGGTGATGTAATCAAAATCGGTGAGGGATAGGTCTGGATGTTTGGTTAAGAGGCCTTCGATCGCTGCTATAACATGTTTAATGTAGGCTTCCACGGTTGTTCTACCGAAGTGGCTTGGTACGGTTACGCCATCCCTCCTCCAGAAATCAAGGGTTAATGTGGAGTAGGCTGCCGTGTCCACGATAGTGGCAAGTGGATCTCCTACACCCAATAAGAACGCGCCTGCTCCAGCGCCGCAAGCGTATTCTAATGGATCGCCAACGGGAGCTTGAGCTACATCAGTTCCAACTGCTAAACCGTACTCAATTCTTCCGCTAAGGATTTGGCTTTCTACGAATGCAGTTGATTGCATTCCCGAATTACAGGCACCTTCAAGATCAGCCACGTACACTTGGTTTCCTATACCCAAGAAGGACGCCACGTGTCTAGAGATCGTGCCTACGGCGTATGGTTTTGATTCTGAACCAACTGCAACCGTCTGAATTTTCAGTGGGCTGATTCCGGACATTGTAACTGCATTCAGTGCGGCTTCAGTTGCGATTGTTATAGAATCCTCGCTTAGGGAAGCTATGGATTTTTCGCGGAGAAGTAGTCCGTTTCGAACTTTGTCTAGAAATTGTGGTAGGTCCTTTCGCCGTCTCTCTCTAGCGCGGACGATCAGCTCGCTCTTAATCCGCTTGATGGGCACGTAAACTCCGTACCCTAGGATTCCGATTTTGCTCGACGGCATGGGTCGTCACTTTCTGTGGAGAATAAAAGTATGTTAGGCGTAACGGGTGCGTATTTAAACAGAGATACTATCTGTCAACTTCGAGTGCAACATCACTGCTCTATCCCACACATGTCGCAGTATATCGCGTCTGCTGGAATCGGTTCGCCACAGTCTCTGCACTCTCTTATCTGCGTAGGCGTTTCGGGCGACGGCGAAGCCTGAGCGATCACAGTCACTTCTTCCTCAGTTGAGGCCGGTTCCGGAGTCTTTACGGATTTAGAATTCTTGAGGTCGTTCTTCTTGATGTATGTGTGGATCCCTTTGGAGATCTCAGCGTAACTTACAAGAGAACCCTCGCTAACTCCAAGGATAGCTGAAAGGTGTCTATCAGCGTAGATCATTCTTTTTGTTAGTCCGCTCATGGCTAGGATTAGGTGGTGAGAAGGACTATTAGATCTTACGTAACTTCTAAGCCCAAGAGATAGCGGGCTTGCGAACTAAGGCGACAGTTGCAACTAAGCCGCCAGCAATTATGAACGCCCACGCCAAGTATGGAATTCTAGTGTCAGGCTCTTGGCTTGTTATGACTTCGTTGTATGATAATGAGAAAACGACATATTTTTTGTAGAGTGACGCTCGATTGTCGAAGACGAAATAGTAGAGACCACTCTTTGGGGTTGTGAAGGTGTAGTTGAATTGTCCTTGGCCGTCTGTTGAGAAAAGAGAATTTGCCTTGCCGCCTGAGCTCCATATCTGGTAATTGTCGGCGTCGAAAATCGAGAATTGAATGTCGGTCGTTTGATTAGTGGGCGCCTCTGAGACATATACCGAGCCGAATACAGGGACGTTACTCGGTAGGGTGTATGATCGGTCAATCATGTCTCCAACCAGGAATTCGCCGTGTGGATCAACCTGTCGGGTTTGTATATTTTGGACGGTTACAGTCACATATGGACCAATAATGGTCAGGAGCAAAATTCCAATAATCAGTACCGCTACGCCAACGATTGCGGTTTTGAATAGGACCATTCTGTAATCGCTAAGAATACCCGTTTACTTTGGCGATATGTAGTTTGGGTACGCTCCCACGTTCAATATGATCTGCCACCGCAAATGAGATTTATTCGAACATGTTTGATGTCTTAGTGGTTGAAATGTCCGAGCATAAACATGTGCCGAGTCAACGGTTTGTTGGGATGCAGGTAATCGACAATAAGGCCGTCGTGGTTGGGAATGTTAAGGATATTTCGGTAAGCTTTCAAGACAAAAGCCTTGCATTTCGCGTGACCACCAAAGACAGGTCAGAATTGGATATCTCATGGGACGACGTACAATCCGTTGAAGACGTCATCCTCCTGAAGAAAGAAGTGGATTTGTCAATTGCGAAACCTAGTTCGTCTGCGGTGCCAGTGGTAACTGCATTATTGGTTTGTCCAAACTGCGGCACCTCAGCTCCCGGGCATGCAACTTTCTGTCCGAAATGTGGTCACAGTGTGAAGTAACCGCAGATCAGGTGCTCATTTAGGCCGATCCTCGGCCTCCATGTCATGAAGACTCTTGACTTCATCCATATTTCGTAGTTTATGGCGAAGCAGAGTGTTCTCAAGTTCTTCCTTGAGAAGATGAAGTATATCGGTATGCATATGAATGAAAGTTGAGTGCGCACGATCTCTAGGGCGCTCCAAGGCGATTGGGAGCACTTTCTTAACTTTCGCTGGGCGCGATGACAATACCACGACTTTGTCTGCTAGTTCCAAAGCTTCTGAGAGGTTGTGTGTGACAAGTACGAATGTTTTTCCTGTCTCCCTGTGAAGTGTCGTTACCTCTTCCCGCAAAACCTCTGCAGTAACTTCGTCGATCGCACTAAACGCCTCATCCATCAGTATAACTTCCGGATCAACTGCTAGTGCTCGCGCTATTCCGACGCGTTGCTTCATGCCTCCAGACAGCTGCTTGGGGTACATGTGTTCATACCCGGACAAACCTACCATTTCGAGATATCTCTTCGAAACATCACGGCGTTCATTTTTTGGTGCTTTCTGCATTTCCAATCCATACTCAACATTTTCAAGTACTGTTCTCCAAGGGAAGAGGCCAAATGCTTGGAATACCATGCTGATCTTTGACTGTGGTTCTTGAACTATTTTCCCTTTGAAACGCACTTCTCCTGAGCTCGGTTCGTCGAGCCCTGCAATAATCTTCAGTAATGTAGACTTGCCGCATCCGCTTGGTCCAACAATGCACACGAATTCTCCTCTATCAACACCAAAGGTTACCTCATGGAGCGCGTGGAGCTGCCTCTCTTGTGACTGATAGAATTTCGTAACATTATCTAACTCTACGTGGCTTTCCATTATGCCCACTTCCTTGTCCATGACTCCAATGATCTAAAGAACACTCTATCGACAGTAATTGCTACAAGCGCAATCGCTAGGATCGCTGCAAAACCATTAGCCATCGAACCTGTACTAACTGTTCCTTGAATGAAGCTGCCGATACCGGTCATACGAGTTGCGATTTCGACTGCGATTATTATTTCCCAATCAAAATCATATGCAAGCCTTAATCCGCTGAACATGTAAGGGGAAAGAGCAGGCAAGATCATTTTTGTGAATGTGGAGAAACGATCTGCCTTGAACACTGATGTTACTTCAAATAATTCACGAGGGATATTTCTCGTGCCCTCTCTTAGCGTGAAGTAGATCGGGAAGAAAGCCGCGACAGTCGCCATTGTTATCGCAGCCGCGTTTCCGGCACCAAACCACAAGACCAGCAAAGGTAGGAACGAGAGATCTGGTAGCGCCCCGAACAACATTACGAGCGGCGTCATAGTGCCGTCGAATCTGTTGCTACTCCCCGCCACAAACGCCGTAGGTAGTGCGATCGAGAAAGCTAGAACCAGCCCGCAGATCAAAGTAAGGAAGCTATGCGCGATACGCAGTAGAAATGCGGGATCCTGGATAGAGACAAAAAACACTGCGAGCACGCTTGAAAATGTAGGCAGATGTGAACCAGGAAATAGATTCAATCGGGTCGCTATTTCCCAACCGGCCAGTCCGCACGCTAGTGGAACCATCCATAGATGCTCTGTTATTTTCTGTCCGGAAAACATCTTGTTTGTCAATGACACTGCAGGTGCTTTTTGGCGACTAACGGACATATTATTTTCCTCTAAAAGAGACCAGCTATAATAGAAGCAATATCGGTCACATTAATGTTCGAACACAGTTGTTCGTTCACCTCGAGCTGGAAACTGCATGAACTTGAGATTAGGGCCTTTCAAATCAATCTCGAACTATTCATTGAATCTCATTCGCATTGATGGGTATTAACAATCAGATGTTAACAATCAGCCTATTGGATAGGCGCAAGAATTGATCAAGAGTACTTGTGGCGTATCCTACTCTTTTCGTCTAATCTGTGGAAACACAAATTCAATTCATGATTCACCAAAGTGATGTTCGCAAGGTTCCATGGAGTCGAAAAGAGATTCATTGGATTACAGCTTAGACGGAGATGGTGAATCGAAGCTTAACACAATGGAAAATATGGTGCGTCCTTGTCGTTCCTATATCGAGTGTAAACGACTCAAACGTCTTCTCTTTGGCAACGCTAATTTCATTGGTTACAGCAAATTTCGCGGCGATGTCCGGAGTAGAGTGTTCTTGATGAAAAGGTGGTGGAAAGCGGAGGATAAGCTTCCCGTCCATCTTAGCGTCGCAGCAGCGTCAATATGAAGAATAGAGCTGGGAACATCAGCAGAATTATTATGAAGGTATATTTTCGTTTACGTTCTGCTTTCTTGAATTGGTCTTCGCAGTTAGGCCCACAGAATTCTTTGTCGAACGAAATTGGGGTTGCACATATTATGCAATGTCTGTGCTTAGGAATAGAGTGAGGACTCTCGTCCTTCTTGAGGTACTTAGACATTATGACCGTGCCATTGTTCATGTTTATAGTTAATAAAGGATGTCGAAGGATTAGTTCTAAACGGGTTTGATTCCCAAGTAAAGTCTCCCGATTTCCTTGTGTTCAAGAAGATCCTTTGCTGAACCCTCGAAGTTTTTCTTTCCGTTTACCAAGAGGTACGCTTTGTCTCCCATTTCTAAGGCGCGACGAGCGTTCTGTTCCACAAGAAGTAATGTGAGCTGCATGTCGGCTAAATCTCGAATTGTAGTCAATACACTTGCTGCTAGTTTAGGAGAAAGATTGGCGGTTGGTTCGTCGAACATGAGAACTGAGGGTTTTCTTATCAACGCCATTCCCATCGCCAGCATTTGGCGCTCACCACCGCTCAGGTTCATGGCCTTTGAGTTCAAATAATGCGAGAGTTGCGGAAACACATCGAATATTTCTTTCGATCGAACTTTGACGTGCTCGCTCTTGACAGTATACGCTGCCAAGCGAAGGTTCTCGGAAACGGAGAGGTTTGTAAAGACGTTCTCGGTTTGCGGCAAATAAGCAATTCCCATTTTTGCCACGTCATGCGGATGCCGACGTGTCAGGTCTTGTCCGTCCAATCCGATTTTTCCAGTAAAGATTGTCGCTAAACCGGATATGCTCTTCAAAAGTGTGCTTTTGCCAGATCCATTAGGGCCCACAATGACTGTAACTTCGCCAGGTTTTGCCTCAAGAGAAATTCCGTTCAGTATCTGCAGGTTGCCGTATCCTGCACCCAAGTTTTCAACGATCAGCATCTCATTTTCCCAGATAGGCTTCTACAACTTTAGGATCACTGATGACTTTTTCTGCGTCTCCGGAAGCGATTAGCTTACCATAAGCCATTGCGTTCACGTGATCTACATAGCCAAGAGCTATGTCGAGGCGATGTTCCACGATCAGGAATGTGATTCCTAACGTATCTCGTAGTTTTGTGATGCGTGCAAATATTTCGTGTGCGAGTGTGGGGTTTACGCCGGACACTGGTTCGTCGAGCATAAGTAGCTTCGCTCCACTCATCAGTGCTCGTCCCATCTCCAGCAGCTTCATTTGGCCCCCACTCAACAGGTATGCGGGCTTATCCCATTGCTCGGACAATCCGATGAGACGAAGTATCCCGGCCGCTTTTGAAACGGTATTCTCCTCTTCTCGCACCCACATTTTCTTGAACAGAGCTTTTGTAAATGATTCGCCGGGATTATTTTTTTCGGCGACGAGAAGATTCTCTAACACGGTCAATTTCCAGAATAATGATGGAATTTGAAAAGTTCGAGCTATTCCG
>DASQZS010000307.1:0-12786 GCA_035638535.1 Candidatus Acidiferrum sp. | reverse complement strand
TTTTTGAATTGCGAGATCAATCTGTATGCTGCGTCAGCGTCAAGGATGTTTGTGAAGCTCAGTTCTTTTTCACCGGCAACCTGTTTGGCTGTAGCAATACATGTTCTGGCGAGAACGTCTCTATACACTGCGGCCTTCTGGTGCGGGTTCTCTCCGTAACGTAAGTCTTGTATTTTTTCGAAGTTCATGAGCAGCCGTTTTGGTGCAGGCCATTCACTATGTAGGCCTTGTTCCTTCGCCCGGTCCAGAAAGAACGAGTGGATCGCTACGTCATAGCCTGCTGTCCGTTCGAACGCTTTTAGCATGAGTTGGAAACGAGTAGCTTCAGAGATTGCGCCCCCTGATTGCTCTAGCTCTTCCGCGAGCTTCTGGTAATCTGAAGGGTCGGTTACGATGACGACGCTACGATAGTTCTTCGCTGCCGACCGGATCATCGTCGGTCCGCCTATGTCTAAATTCTCTATCGCATTCTGGACGTCAGTTGATTGCGAGGTTGCCTTTTCGAATGGATACAAATTAACTACTACCATATCGATGGGTTTGACTCCAAGATTCCGAATCGTCTCCTCATCCTCTGGATGCTCGCGTCGGTAAAGGAGCCCTGCATGGATTTTTGGGTGTAGGGTTTTTACGCGGCCATCCAGTATTTCCGGGAAACCGGTATATTCTGAGATTTCAGTTACGGTGACGTTGTTTTCTTTGAGTAGCTTTGAGGTTCCTCCGGTTGAAATTATTTCGATTCCCATCTTGGTTAGAGTTTTCGCTAAGCCAACTATCCCAATTTTGTCGGATACGCTGACTAGCGCTCTTTCAATCTTCTTTGTCATATCTATCATCTGTTACCATTTTTCGATTTGAAGTTCGGTTCCACTTGTCATGATGCGTACGTCTCGTGATGTTGTGACGTGTCCCACCTGTTTGATTTGCGGAATGATTCTCTGTACTTTCTGGATTTGATTTGGCGGGCAGATCACGAGAAATCCGGTTCCCATGTTGAATGTTCGATACATTTCTCTCACGGAGAGTTTCCCCTGTTTCTTGATGATCTCGAAGATACGCTGAGGTTGAAACAGGTTGTCTAAGAGAAACCCCACCTTGGCTCGTTGACCGATTCTCTTGAGTTTCGAATATGCGCCACCGGTAATGTGAGCCAAACCGTGAATTTCAACATTCGAGTTAAGTAGTTTAGAGATGTCGTTCACGTAGATGCGTGTTGGACGAAGTAGTTCTCTACGAATACTCGTTTGAGTTTTGGGGGTGGCGAGAAGTTTTCGCGCAAGGGTTAAACCATTACTGTGAATCCCACTACTTCTTAGTCCGAGAACCGCGTCTCCATTCTGCATCTTTTCGCCAGTTATAATTTTCTTCCTGTTCACAATTCCTACAACGGTCGCGGTTAGGTCGAAACCCTTAACGACCTCGGGCATTATCGCGGTTTCACCAGACACTATTGCGACGCTGGCTTCGCGAGCACCTTGTGCTAAGCCGATCATAATCTCGTTGACTAGCCTTGGATTAGCCCGTTCCAGAGTAAGACAGTTCGTTAAAGCGACTGGCTCGGCACCTACGCAGATGATGTCGTTAACATTCATTGCCACACAGTCAATGCCGATTGTGTCATATTTCCTGCAAGCCTCAGCCACTAGGACCTTTGTTCCGACTCCATCCGTATGAAGGGCAAGGGCGTATTCATGAGTCAGGTCGATTAGACCGGCATAGTGTGGGCCAATGTCGTGGACGGCCCCAATTTTACCCTCTCTACTCACGTATGTCTTTGATAGGATTACGTTGATGTTCTGATGGATTTTCGCGATTTTGGCTATGTCGACTCCCGCTTCCGCGTAGGATAGGTTCGATTTGGTTCACCCTCATTGCGAAATGTCAAGAATTCTTTTAGCCAGATATGCCGCGTTCTCTGCGGCATCTATACCTACGGTGGCTACTGGTACGCGTGGTGGCATTTGAACGATGGAAAGTAATGAATCCAATCCACCAAGTGCTTTGTTAACTGGAACGCCGATTACGGGTCGTGTAGTTCGGGATGCAATAAAGCTAGGAAGAGCTGCTGCCAGGCCGGCCATCGCAATGAAGACCTTTGCTTCACTGGTCGCCAAGTACTCCTCAAGTTTCTTGTGGTCCCTGTGAGCTGATAGTATTTGTGTTTCATAGGTCACGTTTAGTTCTGTGAGCGTCTGTTCCGCACGTTTTGCAATCTCAAGGTCACTTTTAGATCCGATTATGATTGATACTTCAGGCATTTGGATTTCCCCTTATCATGTTGAGTAGACGGTACTTTTGATCGGCCGTTCTGTCATGGTGAAGATTTCCTGTCGCTGATTCCATTGATCTTCCCACTCTCCACTTTGGTCTAATGTGACGTTGCCGTTTATGATGCGAATTCGGTTATCGGCATGTAGTTGGAGAGCCTTCGAGTAAGTTCGGTGCTCGTGAACCAAAACACGGTGACCGAGTGTCTGGGGGTCATCTCCACTTTTTATTTGGACTCTGCTTTGAAGTATGATTGGTCCACCATCGACACTCTCGTCGACGTAATGAACCGTACAACCCGACTCCTTCTCTCCAGCTTGGATAACGGCAGCGTGAACACGGTCTCCGAACATGCCACGTCCTCCAAATCTTACTAGGTCAATTGAAGGGTGGATGTTCATAATACGAAAGTTGTAATTGCTAACTACCCGTTTACCGAGCACCTGCATGAATCCAGCAAGCGCAACAAAATCTATCCGATTGCCTTCTAAAACCGCCAGGACTCTCTCATCGAAATTGCGGCGTGCAAGTTCGCGATCTTGTGCGTTGCTGAATCTTTTGTTATGAACCCCCTCTAAAATCTCAAAAGGGATTTGATTTTGTCGCGCGATGGTAACGGCGGCGGCTGTAGGATCGTTGGCAATTAGCATGCTGAGTTTGACATTTTGGAGAACCCCCAATCCTATGTGATCGATGATCGCTTGGAAATTTGACCCTCTGCCGGATGCGAGTACCGCCAGGTTCTTCATTCAAATCACGTCTGAGCTGGAGGTAGCAATGTGCGGATAGATTCGGTATGACTGAGTCGTTTGCGAATTGACTGTGCTGAGCCTATGTCTGTGCGGTGACGCAGTCTCCCCTTTATGTGCCTAGTCGCTGATTCGGATATCTTCTCAGCCTCTTCGATGGTACTACTGGTACCTACAACAGCGAGCGTGCGCGAGGAAGTGGTTACAATGTTTCCATTCCTGACATTGACATTGGCGAAATATAATTGGGCACCCTCTCTCTTTACTGCCTCCTCGTCGACGTCGATATTCTCATCCTTCGCCGGTGTCTCTGGATAGCCTTCCGGTACAAGGTATTTGCATACTGACGCCTCTCGTCGGAAGCATACAGCATTCTGTGTTAGGTTTCCATCTCCAATTCGTTGGCAGATATCAAGTAAATCACTTGTGAGGAGAGGGAGCACGTTCATCGCTTCAGGATCTCCGAACCTGCAGTTGAATTCAATGAGCTTCGGAGTAGGGAATTGATCATCACTACTCTTGGCCAGCATGAATTGACCATAGAGGATACCCTTGTACTGTTCACCTATTTCACGCGACAATGCATTGATCGTCATAGACATTATCTGTGAACTCAATTCAAGGTCACGCGTTGTAAGGAAGGGGAGTAGATGATTATTGTCGCTGTAGCTTCCCATTCCGCCAGTGTTTGGACCTGAGTCGTTTTCATATGCACGTTTGTGATCTTGAACAATGGGCATCACGTGAACATCATGCCCATCAACGAAGGCTTGTAGTGAGTATTCTTCTCCTTCAAGTCGTTCTTCGATCAGAAGTTTCGGACTCCCGCCGATTTTGTTTTGAATTATCTCTTTCGCGTATGCTAATTCCGATTCTTTGGTCGGGAGATCTTCTACGCTGACTTTTACTCCTTTGCCGCCAGTTAGCCCGATCGGTTTCAGGACGACCGGTTCTTTAGTGGTTCTGAGGAATGCTAATGCTGGATCTAGAGCTGTGAAGATTCGATATTTCGGATTACCAGGGATCTTGTGTCGGCTGAGTAGGTTTCTGCAGAACGCTTTGTCGCCTTCTAGTGTGGCGAGTCGTTGTGTTGGGCCTACGCAAATAATACCCTGTTCGGTTAAGACATCGACCACTCCGCTGACTAGCGGGACTTCTGGTCCGATGATTGCCAATTCGACGTTACGCGATTTTGCGTACGCTGAAACTTGGGCTGGATTGTTAATTGAGCAGATTTTTGTGTCCTTCGCTAGCCTGATTATGCCAGGGTTCGAAGAGCTCATTGCTGCGTAGAGTTCGAGGTTAGTTGACTTCGTTAGCGCTGATGCGATCGCGTGTTCTCTACCACCTGACCCAAGCAGTAGCACGTGGATCATTTTTGTGTCTCCCAGAATCGGATCCCCTGATCTTTAGGGTTGACATCCTTTTCGTTCGCAATTTTTTGTGCGAGTGGAGTTGGATAGTTTCCGGTCAAACATGAAAGGCACGTTTCATTTTCTGTGAACCCAATTGCGTTTAGGAGGTCATCCATCGTTTGGTAGCAGAGCTCATCTGCTCCGATGGTTTGTCGTATCTGTTCGACGGACAAATTCGAGGCGATGAGTTCCGAATGTGTCGGCATGTCGATTCCGTAGAAGCATGGTGATGTTATAGGTGGACACGTGACCCAAACTTCAATACGCCGTGCTCCGGCGTTTTTCAGCAGGTTGATTATTTTTCGCATTGTTGTTCCTCGTACGATGCTGTCGTCGACTAGGAGGAGATTCTTGTCGCGGACAACCGCAGTGACGGCATTTAGCTTAAGCATGACAGCATTTTCTCTGCCGTCTTGATCGGGCATGATGAATGTTCTTGCGACGTAACGATTCTTGATGAGTCCCTCGAGTACGGGTATTCCTGTTTCTTGTGAGATTCCTTCGGCGGCGGGACGAGCTGTGTCGGGAACTGGTACAATCACATCGGCATGTGTCTTGTAGGTATGCGCAAGATTCCTTCCGAGCTTTATTCGTGTCGAATAGACGTCTCGATCGTCGATTTTCGAATCGGGTCTGCTGAAGTAAACGTATTCAAACATGCAACGGGCGTGGTTTTTGAGGTTGAGAATTTGTATTCGTTCCGGTTGTTCATTACCTCGCACAATAATCAATTCGCCGGGATTTATGGTCGAGTAACTGTGAATTCCGTTGATATCAAGCGCGACACTTTCGGACGCAATCATTAGTAGATTTTCATTCTTGCCAAAACATAACGGTCGAAAACCATGAGGATCTCTGAATCCAATTAACTCACCTTTCCCAGTTAGTGCAACAACTGAGTAGGCGCCTTCAAACTTGTCCATGCATAGCCTTACGCCAGCTTCCAAATTGTCCTCTTCCGAAATCGCGTCCGCCAGCATCTTGAGCATCACTTCTGTATCGCAGCTGGCAGAGAGGAACGTTCCTTTCGAACGTAGGTTCGTCGAGAGGGTTGGATAGTTTACGATGTTACCATTGTGACAAAGTGCAAATCCTCCCCTTGGATGGTCGGAGAAATAGGGTTGAGCGAATTCCTCAACCTTGATTGGATCGTCATACAGTGCTTGATTTGCTCGCTTTCCGGCTGTTGAGTATCTGACGTGTCCGATACCAGTTTTTCCTTTAAGGTCATTGAATCGTTGAAGGTCTCTCACTAGGCCCATCTGTTTTCTGTGATGGAAGGTTATGCCATCGAAGGTGTAGATACCGAACGCTTCTTGTCCGCGATGTTGCAGCGCGAGAAGGCCAAGCTCAATATTTCGTGTTACATCGTCCTCACCCATGCAGGCGACGACGCCGCAGTTTTCCCTTACTTCCGCCAAGGTTCGAGAATCATCTCCAGTGACCGTGTGTAGGCGGTGTGTAATTTGCTCAGATCGAATTCGAACTTGTCGTGTTGCAGAGTAATGTTTAGTGATTCGCCTCCGACTACTCCGATTGCAGCAGCAGGAATATTGAAGCTCTGGAATGTTCTGAGTACATCGTCGCGTCTCCTTGTTGTTAGGATAAATCTAGAGTTGGACTCTGAGAATAGAAGTTCATCATCTCCCAGTGATTCCATTGGTGATCGGGTAAGGTCAACTGTTGCCCCTATCCTTCCTGCGATGGCCATCTCAGCTAGCGTAACGGCGAGCCCTCCGTTCGCACAGTCGTGACAGGCGGTGGCGTATCCGTTTCTTATGCATTCCAATACTGCATTCTGGGTCTGTCCTTCCAGTTGGAAGTCGAGAGTCGGCGGTGTTCCTCCGTATAAGCCGAGGTGGCAGTAGTATTCGGAACCATGAACCTCAGGTTTAGTCTTACCTATGGCTATGATAGTTTCCTGATTATGTTTGAAATTCAGGGTAGTTACATGGTCGGGCTTCTCTACTGTGCCGATTACGGTTATGACGGGTGATGATTTTATTGCTTGATGCTTTTCTTCGTCTTCGTTGTAGAAGCTTACTTTCCCACCGACGCATGGCAAATGCAAGGCCCTTGCAAGGTCAGCTATCCCTTTTACGGCCATGGAGAAGGACCAAAAGACTTCTTCATCGTTGGGGTTACCGAACTGGCAATGATCCAGAAGAGCGATGGCTTTGGCTCCGACGGCGGTAATATTCCGACAGCACTCAGCAAGTACACTTGCCGCCCCGATGTATGGGTCAAGGTCGCAAATTCTTGAGTTTGCATCAGATTTGATAGCGACGAATTTCTGATTCGGCAATCTTAGAACGGCGGCATCTCCCTGCCCCGGTTTAACAACGGTTCTGATTCCAACTTCATGGTCGAATTGTCGGTAAACCCATTCTTTACTAGCGATAGTTGGAGAAGAAAGCAAACTTATGACAATTTGTCGCAAATTTTCATGACGCATGACCTTTCCTGGTGGCGGATTGACTTTTGGTTCTCGAGCTATTCGTTGTATTATTGGTGCGTTTGCTAGAAAATCTGTTGGAAGCTGAGCTATTGACTTCCCAGCTCGTAATATTGTTAACATCCGGGTAGAGGTGACTTTGCCGATTCGTGCTGATGAAACACCGTACTTTGCCATAATCTCTTCGAGTTCTCTTTCTGATCCGGTCTTCGCGACGAGAAGCATACGTTCCTGCGATTCGGAAATCATGATCTCTATTGCGTTCATGTCGGGTTCGCGGAGTGGAATCATTTCAAGATGTACATCTACTCCGGTTTCACCTTTGTCAGCGATCTCTGAGAGCCCTGTGGCCAACCCACCCCCGCCCAGGTCCTTACATCCGCGCATCACACCTGCTCGGTTTGCTTCAAGAGTAGCTTCGATGATCATTTTCTTTGTAAACGGATCAGGTATCTGAACAGCAGATCGTTCACGGTCAGAGTCGGCGGCCAACACTCGCGAAGCAAAGGTGGCTCCTTGAATTCCGTCTCTGCCTGTTGATCCTCCTATCAGGAAGATACTGTCACCGGGTTTCGTTGCTTGGGCCAGCAGTAACTCGTCCTTTCTACCCAGACCAACGCAGACAACGTCGACCAAGCAGTTCCTCTCGTAGCATTCATCAAATTCAATTTCTCCGGCAACTGTAGGTACACCGATACAATTGCCATAGTCTGCGATTCCTCGAACTACATTCTTCAAGAGCCACTTTGAATGATCGCTCTTCGTAATGTCACCGAATTTCAGTGAATCAAGTAGAGCGATTGGTCTTGTCCCCATGCAGAGAATGTCGCGAACGACACCTCCTATGCCGGTCGCCGCTCCACCGTACGGATCGACTGCGCTAGGATGGTTATGGCTCTCGATGTGCGCAGTTAAGATCAATCCATCACCAATGTCGATAACTCCGGAATCGTAGCCTGGACCAACCAGAACGTGGTCGCCGCTGCTTGGAAGTTGCGATATAATCGCTTTAGATGACTTGTAGCTGCAGTGTTCGCTCCATTCCGCGTCTATCAAAGCCCACTCAAGTTCGTTCGGTTCACGTCCTAGACGTTGGCGTATGATTTGGATTTCGTCGGGAGTGAGACTGCAATTTATCGTGCTAGTTATCATCGCATCCATTCCAACATAGATCCGAAAACTCGGAGACCGTCAGTTCCGCCCAGCAAATCGTCGCTAGCTCTCTCCGGATGTGACATCATCCCGACGACGTTTCCTTCGTCGTTGCTGATCGATGCTATTCCTTTGGACGTACCCGTTGGATTTTCGTTTGGGTAATGCATCACGACGCGGTCGTCAACCTTTAGGTTATTGAGAAGTTGATCCTCGGCAAAGAATCGCCCTTCGTTGTGGGCGATTGGCATTCTCACTTTTTCACCGCGCTCAAATGCGCATGTGAACGCGGTATCAACATTGTCAACTTGAAGATCCATCCATTTGCAGACAAATTTTAGAGACGAATTCCTGAGTAATGAACCTGGTAGGAGTTCGGATTCAATTAGGATCTGAAACCCGTTACAAATCCCGAGGACGGGTTTGCCCTCCTTAGCCATCTTGCGGACACCTTCCATCGCTGGTGAATGAGCTGCGATTATTCCGCTTCTAAGGTGATCGCCGAAGCTGAATCCGCCTGGTAAAATAACGGCGTCATATACGTCTTTGAATTCGTTATGCCAGACAAGTTTGGCTTCAATCTTCATATTGTCCTGCAAGACTTGAAGAGTGTCTCGATCGCAGTTGCTTCCAGGAAATTGGATAACTGCTACTTTCAAGCATGTTCGACTCTGATCGAGATTGAATGGGCTACTGGATTATACAACCTCAGGTCGTTGCATGCGGAGAATGTCAAGTTGCGTGCGTCTTCTTGGCTCTCAGCTTCAAGCTTTAGTGTGAGTAATTTACCGGTGTGCACTTCCTTAATGTAGTTAAGTCCCTTCTTGTGAATTAGATCTCGAATTATGGTTTCGCCTTCAGGATCGCGCGCTTGCATCTTGTTTGTGATTGTGACTTCAACTTGGTAGAGTTGATTCACCGGTGATTCTCCTGTAGGGTTCGGCGTATCCCAGCTCGAAAATTTTGGGAAGGTCCTTCCTGAATCTATCTTTATCCAAGATCTCCCCCGTTTTCTTATCCCAAAGGCGCCATGAGTCAGGGCTGAGTTCATCGCCTATCATAAGATTCCCCGCTGCGTCTCGCCCGAATTCAAGTTTGAAGTCTATGAGCAGGGCTGATCGTTCTTCGAAAAATTGTTCGAGTATTGTGGCCGCCTTAGAAGCCATTTCTCGCATTATTCGAATCTCGTTCTTGTTTGCAAGTTTGAGAAGCTCTACGTGCTGATCTGTCAGCATTGGATCGTGTAGAGCGTCATCCTTCAGGAAGAATTCAATGCTAGGAAAAGGTAGGCGATCGCCATTTTTGAAGTACTTTCCGATTCCTACGAAATGGCCTGCTGCACGAATTCTACAGACGACCTCGAGTGGGATCATCTGTAATTTGGTTACAAGGAGTTTGTTTGAGTCGATCCTTTCGACGAGGTGCGTTCTGACTCCATTTTCCTCGAGCACTTGATAGAGTTTCTTGGTGATCCCCGCGTTCACTTTTCCCTTCCCGGCGAGAAGGGCGTGTTTCTCGCCATCTCCTGCCGTAATGTCATCTCTGAAGGTCAAAATGACTTGGGTTAGGTTGTTTGATGGCGTTACTGTCTTGGTTTTACCCGTAGACACCTCAACAGTGGACATATTTTGCGCAATATCTTGAGAATATTAAAAGCGCTTTTTGACTGATTCGTGTTAAGAAATCCGAGAGCGTTCAAATCTTATTGTACGAAGGTAACCTCGCAAAAATCATCTGCGTGTTTCCCACATTCAGATTCACATGCGATAAGTAGGGGTAGATACACGCTATGTTAGACACGAGATTACCGATTATGACAATTAGAAACAAGGATGAGGGCCGCGATCATGAATTGTATTGCGATGAATGCCCGGACATCGAGTTTGATTCTGAAGACGAATTACGCGAACACATGATCGAAGTGCACAACTTCAAGCTTCAACAGCGCAGTAAGTGATCAGTAAGCAATTATTGCCCTTTACGAGAAGTATGTGTGTAATCGGGATCGGCTCGTCAAATGCGCGTAGGGAGACGCGCGATTAGCTGCAACTTCGAAATACGAGTCCAATCCCGACTACAGTTTGGAACGTGCTGACTATCCGGTCGCGATTCGAGTGACGTGGTCTATGCGTGCACGAAGCTGCTTTGTCAGAACATAACCGCATTTACGGCAATGCCAATTGTCCTGATAATCATGCGCGCAACTTTCCGCGTTACTGCCCACATCTTGAGACTTGGCGTAATGCCTTGCCGTGGGAAGTGACTTAACTCGGTGTCTTGCGATAGCCTGCTCTTGGTCTGTGAATGATCGAGGAGCTTCAGTGTCGGTCTCAAGATCTGATTCTGCATTTGCGTATGATTGTACTTGCTTCAATCCATTCACCTCCAGTGCTTGCTCCAATTCTAACTATTATCTGTAGTTAGCAGCTTTGACTTATAATCAGAATGGATGAATCGTTCACCAAATCCGTTGAATATTGGTGAGTAATTATTCCAGGTATTTAGTCGGATTTTGACATCTTGGTGTTCACTTTCCGTAAGATCTAATTAGCATCTGCAAGCGCACAATTTTAAATCCGAAGAGTGTAGCTCAAGGCATGTTTCCTCACTGCCACCGACAAATGACTTTTGGTTTGAGGCGAAGTGTGAATCGAGTCGAGGACCTGGCAAACTCGAGGTACCGAATGCTAGTTTTAATTGTGTCAGTGATCGCGATCAAGATTGTTACTGCGAGCTGGATCCTCGAACGTCTTCTAACAGAGGGTCGATCGTCCGGGCAGGTTTTTGTGGATTGGGATTCAGCGTTTTTCCTCTCGATCGCACAGAATGGTTATCCACCTTGGGAGGGATTGAGTAAACGTTTGTACGCCTTCTTTCCGGCCTATCCGGCGTTGATTCGTGCAAGCGTCTACGTCTTCCACGACTATTCGCTCGCAGCATCTGTGCCAGCCCTCATTTTGGGAGTGGGTTCGGTTGTGCTCTTCCAAATGATCGGAGAACTATACCTTTCGAAGCGAGATGCGATGATTAGCACGATCATCTTCGCATTCTTCCCATACGTCTTCCTCTTCACCTCAGTGGCCTACACTGAACCGCTCTTCCTTTTCTCGACGTTGGCATGTTGGCTGTTGCACAAGAAACAACATCCCTACGGTTCTGCCGTGTTCGCCGCCATCGCAACTTTAACCAGAGAATATGGAATCTTAATCATAGTTCCAGTCGCATTCGACCTCATCAGAACCCATCGAGTCAGAAATCTGTGGACGCTCGCACTCCCGGTCGCTACCCTTCTGGGATGGAGCTACTTCTGCTTCAACGCAACCGGCGATTGGTTGGCTTCACTAACTTCACAGAGAATAGCCTGGGGAACGATTGGGCTGGGAGAAATTCTTTATCAAATTCTATTCATGAACAGGAATCTTCCACACGGTACCGACGTGGCTTTAATCGCCTTTTTAGCCATCCTCATATTCCCAGTTTTGCGTTCGTTCAAAGTCGACCGCGCATTGGGCGTTTACTCAGCATCACTCTTTCTTCTTCTACTATGCGCGGGAAGCCGAATATCGATGGTTCGATACGCCTCATTCATCTTCCCATTATGGTTCGCTTTTCCAATGAAAAATTTACGTTCAGCCATACTATGCGTCCCAATCTTTCTCATCGTCTCGGCGGCGTTATGGTTTGAGTTCGCCAGCGGTCTCTGGGTAGCCTAACTCATCCAAAATAACCAAAAATCAATCCGTTCCAAAGCAGCAGACTCATCAAGAAAAAGAAAAACAACACCCCCATGGTTAGAAGGGTGCTTCGGATTCGCAAATTTAACCACGCCGGAAAAATCAACGACAAAAGTCTCGGGAGAGCACCGACCGGAACCAAAACCGCGCATGCAACGACCATTGCGATCGCGTAACTTCCCATCACACAATTAACCCTGTAAACACGAAACGCCAAGAAACCAACGATCATCAGAAAACATAGAACCGAAGAAGAAATTATCGGATCAAAGTAAACCTGACCTGACGCTACCGACAACCCCGAAAAACCGAGTAGCACAGAAAAATATTCTACGAGGCGTGGACCCGTGCCAAAAACATTTATCCAATTCCCACTCACAATCTGGACGTAACCAAGCCACGAAAGAAAAGCAGCGATTGGTATGAATGGATAAATCAACATTTTCTTTGACATACGAATACGAATCACCTCTGCAGCGAACATAATCGAGATTGCAACTCCGCAAAGTTCCGTGAGAGAAAACAAGCAAGCGGCAAGAATCCATCCAACGTACGCCTTCTTAGCAATCAGTACCCACGCGACCAATTCAAGTAGCAGAAAGTACGCTGACGAGAAACCTAGAGAAGAGAAGACGAAGACCTCTGGAAAGAAGAACATTACTAGAGCACAATTCATCGCTTCGACTCTACTCATCACCTGCTCCGCAATTGATTGAAAGATAGGAACCGCAACAGTCACCAAAATCCAGGAAACTATCACAGCAACCACCCACGCGGATCTGAAGACCTCAATTATTCCTGCATTCCCGAAACCGAGCAATGGTATCATGATGAGGCGTAGCAACGATGGAAAGGCAGGCATACCCGTCCAATATGCAACTGTGCTTGAACCGTACCCTGCCGCAACCAACAACGCATCATAGAACGCGCTCGACCCCCAACTTGGATAGAATAGGTCTGCCAAACCCCGACCCGAAGACCCGATACTCACAAGCACCATCGCGAAACGCGCA
>DASQZS010000306.1:0-4218 GCA_035638535.1 Candidatus Acidiferrum sp. | reverse complement strand
GTAAGCCACTAGTTTGCTGGGAATGGGTCTACATGCGCAGCGTTTCTGATGTTCCAGATGCCATTTGATTCTCTGTTGTGTACTCGCATTCTTAGGCATACGATTCTTCTTGTGCCAATTTTCATTCAAAGCCACATCAGTTACAAGAATTGCTACTGGGCATCATAATAGAAAGCTTCTTGATTTATATTCGTCACACGGCAATTTGTTTCTACGTTTGTAGTAACAAGCGTTATCCATATATGCTGGTTACGTCCATCAAAATACTGAGGATCAAATCATGAAGACCGAAGCTGACCCAACAACAGACGAAAAGCGCACGTTTCCTGATTCCAAGATGAGTAGACGACGAGCAATTAGCTTCCTCGCCGTGGGCGCCCTGAGTGCGGTCGCTATGTTGTATTTTGGTTTCCCTAGTTCTCCCAAAGTCTCTGCAGCATCATATGGCAGCAGTTCAACGTCGACTTCTGAATCCACTACGACGACCGAGGAAAGTTCGACGACAACAACGACGCGCCCTGGCGGCGGTTGGTAAAAGCAACTACACATTTAGGTTAGGTATTGATAAGAGCAGTCGTACGTGACGCATTTTATCGTTAGCCTCGAAACGCGAGAGCTAATTTAATGATTTTTATTCCGAGATAGATCAATCGTGGTTGGTTTTGACGCGCTTCGCAATCAATCCATCGAGGCTTAGTGTGAGACTTCCGTTTAGAAGCAACACCAATGATGCACTCAACAACAATGCATGAACCAGAGCCACTTCGGTCTTGCCACTCAAAAGAAGCGGAGTGCTAATTATCGTGAATTCTATTACTGACCAAACAGCGACCAACCGCGTCAACAACCCCAAGAGGAAAGAAATTGCAGCAAGAGTCTCTAGGCCAGTGAAAAGATAGGTTAATGGTACCACCATGCTCGCGCCAAATAGATTTTGAACCAGACCATTCGCTTCCGGGTATCCGGCCGCCAACCCTACCCATCTGGGTATATCGGAATTTAACCAGAAAGCAGCCACGACAACTCTCAGCGCAACAAACGCATAGGTGCCACGTCCCTTGGTTCCACCGAACAGAAAGGCCAGAAACTTTGAACCAGTCAGCTCAAAAGCACCTTATCTCTAAACGGCCACTTGCAGATTGAGATATACCTATCGCCTGGTGGCCGCAACATTTCAAGAGAGCTTTATGATTAGCGCATTCGAAGCGGTTCTTCCTACAATAGTTTCAGTTAAGTCACATTAGCCGTCATTCATCTCATCGGTTTATTTCGAATGTCAAATCGAATCCACTTGATTCCGTATGAATTGTCCATTTTGCTCAACCGAGTTAATCGACGCATATCACGACCACCTTTGGAAGGTGGTAACCGTTGATCCCGATGATTACTACTATTGCGTAAGATGCGAACTTACCTTTGACAGAGATCATCTCACGTCGCAACCGCTGGATAATCAAGAAGCGTTACTTCAAACCATCACTCATCGACCACGTCTCTGATTAGCCATGTTTCTCGAGTTCATAACAGACCTAAAATCTCGCAGCAGATTGCAGCGGGTTTTTTTCGGCGCAATCTATGCCTATAACAACATAGCAATATATCCTTATATTGCTGCTGTGGCTATTGTATAACGTGATATTAGATGATTTCAGGTAACATGGCGTGCTGTAGTCGTGACATGGTGAAGAGCGAGAATTCGGTGTGGATGAATATTAGTGGCTCCCACGGGCGCTACTACATGTATCATTGCTCAACATGCTATCACATTGCGTGGCAGACCAGATATTTAGAAGAAGATCGGTATGAACCGTAAGGTAACCGCTCCGATCCAAGCAGAAAAGAAACTCAATCTTTTAGAGCAGTTGTGTGGTAACGACGTAGCATTGTATGCAGATTTATCGTGTTCCATGTATTTACATCCTAGCGGATTGGGAACGTACACAGACGCTATGGAGAAGGCAGAAGTTCTTGAAAGCGAACGAAAGGAGAGCGCTGTAGAGTATCGTCATGCTGGCGCTTTGGCTTTGTACGAAGGGAACGTGAAAGGAGTCAGAACTGCGTTTGACAAGAATGCGGAGTTGTCGGGTAGAAAGTACCTACGGATGAGAGAAGTACCAGAAAAAGCGGTCGAAGTGGCAAGAGGCTATTACGCTAAGGAATTGGCCTAGTCTCCGCATACACCATGAAAGACTATGAACGACGGATTAGCTGTTCCCCATTCTTAATGAACAGAGAGAACGCTGGTGTCAATTACTCCTCGACGCCTTGCCTTTCCGCACTATAAAATTCCAAGTAACGACAGTTCATACACACGAAGACCTCTACTGCAAGGCTAGCAGCTACGTCGACGCCGCGATCCTTTCGGAGCCTCGGTATGGTATGATAGGGCCTAGTCTCAGTCATACGACCATTACATTTGGGGCACAATTTGACCTTGACACTCTCATCTTCTCCGCTCAAGCTCATCACGCATAGTTTCAAAAGTTTCGCTTCGCTAATGAAGATGACTATCACTTGGTTACTATCACCACACACTGGGAATTGAATGACAGTAACTATCTGTTCTGCTCTACATTCCCCCCCAGGCAAATTCGCTCGTCAAAACAACCACAGAAAACCGACTGAGCGTGGAAGTCGCCCTAACATTAGAAAGGACAACTCCACATACGACGATACGTTTCTCAGCTCTACCCGACACATCCGTTGACCGTTAAGAGACACATCTTACACTATTTCTTTTTCTTCTCAAAGACCATTTACACGATGCCTGTGCCGTTGCGTACTATCACTCTTTCGTGCTTCTTTAGCCAGTCCGAAATTGCTTCAGTAACAGCGTTTGACAAGCCTCCTTTCTTACCGCCTTTAAGAGATACTATTGCGAACCGGAATCTGCGCTCTAAGGAGTCGGGAACAAGGACTAACAATCTACCCATTCTTTTCACCACAGTGTATCAAAGGGTGCCGCCGCAATATAAGTCTATGTATATACACCTATATTGCATAATTGTTACATACATAACCCGGTATCGCAGGACACCGATTCGCACACTTGTGCAATAAACGACAAAACGGCCCTGTTTCACGCTTGCCTGGGATGCATTAAACGAGGAAGTGTCGCACTAATGACTGATTCGGGTCTACTCTAGCTGACTTCCAGGAAGCTTTATGTCTGCTCTATCTATGCTATGCGTATAGGATTATGAGAAATTGATTAAGGCAACAGTACAGAAAGCGTTAAACGACCAAATAAGAAAGGAATTCTATTCCCATTATCTTTACCTTTCAATGGCAGCATTTTTAGAATCAATCAACCTGCGTGGATGCGCGCGTTGGATGCGTATTCAGGCGAAAGAGGAAGAGGAACATGCGATGAAATTGTTCGAGCACATAATCGAAAGACAGGGAAAAGTAGTCTTAGAGACAATCGACGCACCAACTGCTAAGTGGAAGACGCCTAAGGACATCTTTGAGAATGCCTACAACCACGAACGAAAGGTCACCGAATCGATAAACAAGATAGTTGAACTTGCGGAGTCAGAGAAAGATTATGCGACAACCAATTTCCTCCAATGGTTCGTGAATGAGCAAGTGGAAGAAGAGGCAAGCGCGAACGAGATACTGCAAAAACTCCAACTCATCGGGAGCGAAACCAGCGCGCTCTTCGTTCTGGACGCAGAACTCGGCAAACGGGGTTCGGCTAGCTAAGAGAAAGTCACGTGCACCATCAATGAAGTGAACAATGGACTCGTAGTCATGCGGGCGCATTTAGCATACCCACACACGAAAAACTGAACGATTACGAATCAAATCTGCTTGGATTAACCGAATACATGGGTTACAATCCGCGGAAAGGAGTTCAATATCGCTCGCTTACAGGATTTTGTCTTTAGGCTAAGATGTAATCGTTAGTTTGTTCTCGACTTCAGACACACCGGGAGCACAATAGGCAGCGTATTCGGCTTCATCAAACTCGGCCCAAGAGCCTACGGTGCCGTGCAGAGTCACTTTGCTACCTGAAACTTCAACCTGAATCTTGTCGGCATCACGAATTAATCTGGCATTGCGCTTAAATGCGTCTTCGATGCCGTTTTTCACCTCTTCCGCTTTGAGCGTCGGCACCGGCGGTTTGATGGTGATCCTGTTGGTGACTCCCGAAATCCCCCATAAGTGACGTACGGCGTCCTCCGCGCGTTCTTTTTGATGATAGTAATTCACATC
>DASQZS010000305.1:0-23573 GCA_035638535.1 Candidatus Acidiferrum sp. | reverse complement strand
GCATCAGATCCGTGGCGGTTCTGGGAGGATTGGATTTCATTAAGACTGACGATGAAAAGTATGATTTTTTAGTTGTTAAATCGCGCCTTAGCAAGCCTAGCATCCAAAGTTTCATTGAGCTATTGGGTTCTGATGAATTTGATAGGGCGCTAAATGAAAACGCGCCGGGTCTAAGCACTACCGAAAAGTCGGGCACCATAATTTATCCCGCTGCCAAAGAGACCGCGGTGAAAGTGACAAACGCGAATTAATGTACTGAAATCAGGTTATCAAAGTCAGCAGTCCATGGCTATCTATTTCAATAAGTGCGTGCATGATTTGGTTCCCTGTTGATGAAATTCCAATGCAGGCCGAGACAGGTTTATGCGAATCTCTAATTCAAGAATATGGCGTCAACGTTGATGCCACACGGCCAGCAAAACTGAGATCACCGTTGGCAGATGGTGTTAGGATTTTTCAAGTGGAACACTCATCTTCGGACGCTTATATCATTGACACGCCGTACATTCGACAAATCGCCTGTCACCCTCATGTGGTCGGAAATGAACTTGAATCGATGATGTTTCAAAGTGCTGAACTCACACTGCCAGCTATTCTCGAGCTCTGCGAAATCAACAAGTCAAACTGCGAATTACTTTTCGAACAAATTCTTCGTGCCGCACCAGGCTATCAACTTCACGCAGCAGCCGCTCGCATGATTCCGGGATCATTCAGAACAGTGTTCATTCGCCCCCGTTACACTCACACATCTTATCGTGACCATGACGGAATGGTACAGCAACAACTTGAAGTCGTCTACGAAGATTTTTCAGATCTCCAACGAGGTAAAGATATTGTTCTATTCATGCAAGACACGGTAGCGAGTAGCCGATCGGCCGTCATCAGCATAGAACGCGCGATCAAAAAGTGTGAAGAAAGCGGAACCAGAATCAAGAAGTGGGTTCTTTATGGATTCATAGCACTAAGTGGACTTGAGTTACTGGAAAAGGTAGCCCGCAATCACGACATTCCACTAAAAGCATTCGCTTTAGGCAACCTAGCGGCACTCTGTGCAAATAATTACGATATGCCTCTATTCGGTGTAGATGAATACTTGTGGCAAAAACAACAATCTATTCACAAGTTGGGTGGCTTGGTAGACAGAGTAACTTTCGCTGATTACGTTAAAGAATTTATTCCCGGTGCAGATCAACCGGGAGATTGGTCAGCGAGACAAACAAATCTCTTTAACGGTTCAGGTTTCGAGCGCGGCGATATCGAGATACACCTGAAGAACAGTATTCGCTTGATCAAGAGCCTTCTTGAAATTGGAACATTCTCTGATTGGCAAAGACAAATTGCGTTCACGGAACTTCAGAAGTTGAATGAGAAATTAGTTTCTGTACCAACCTCATTGCAGCGGTAAACGCATTTTCCCACAATGTCGACCCAGAAAGACGAACCGAAGCTTGGTTTTCGAAACGTTGTAATGCTCGGATACGTCAGTTTATTCACAGACGTTTCAACAGAAATGATCTTAGGCGTCCTGCCACTTTTCATCGTGATTAATCTTGGAGCCTCTCCTGCAATTCTTGGTCTAATTGAAGGTGTGGCGGAAGCGGTAAACTATGGCTGCAGAGTTGTCACGGGAGTTCTCACCGATAAACTTGGAAAACGCAAGGTTCTCGTGCTAATAGGTTACGGCCTCTCAACTGTTGCCAAGCCCCTTTTCGCTGTCGCTTCTTCGTGGGGGCAAGCGCTCGCGATTAGGACGATGGACAGAGCGGGCAAGGGAGCCAGAACATCGCCCCGAGACGCTCTCATCAGCGACTCAGTAGCAAAGTCGCAATCGGGAAAAGCTTTCGGGACGCATAGTTCCATGGACCAAATTGGAGCTGTCGCGGGGCCTTTACTTGCATTCGCACTAATACCCTTAATCGGAATTCGCGGGATCTTTTGGGTCTCCTTTATTCCTTCACTGATCTCGCTTGTGATTCTCCTCTTCTTTGTAAAAGAGAAAAAAGGATTGAAACGACAAGCGAACGTTTTCAAAAATGCTCGTTTAGTGTTGAATCGCGATTTTGCGTTATTGCTCGTCGCGTTGGGGATTTTCTCGGTGGGAGCATACGACTTTTCGTTCATACTGTTGGAAGCAGGCGCTCTTGGTGTTCAAACGAATTACATTCCTTTAGTATACGCCTTCCTGAATTTCGCCACTGTCATTATCGGTTTACCGATAGGTCTTCTGGCTGATCGAATCGGCAAGATGCCCGCACTTTGCGTAGGATATTTTATGTTCCTTGCCGCATCACTGAGTGGAATTATACTGCACGCAAATCCGTTGAACGCTCTCGTTATCGCGTTCTTATTCGGTAGTTATCTCGCTATCTCAGACACTATTCAACGGGCGATAATTCCAGATTTTACAGTGCCAGAGTTTAAGGGAACAGCTTATGCCTTCTATTATACGCTCGTTGGCGGATGCGCGTTAGTAGCAAACTCTATTTTCGGTTTCCTTTGGAGCAGCCTTGGTTCAGGGCCGGCTTTCGAGTTCAGTATGATCACATCCGTCTTTGGACTTGTAGCCTTGTCTTTCTTCATGGTTAGAAGGAGAGCCACATCGGCTTCGTTAATCTCTTGAAGCAAGTTGCGGAATTCGTTGATCAATTTGCTCTGTTAACTGAAGCTGAAATGTACTTTGGAACATCCTGATGATAGAGGATTTCACATCCCTAAGGTTCACTTCATGCTTAAGCAGGGACTTCATTGAAGTCATAGTCGAACTTGGTAGTCCGCATGGAGTTATCATAGAGAAGTAGCTCAGGTCAACGTTTACGTTGAGTGCAAATCCGTGAAAGGTCAACCAGCTCCTAATTGCCGCGCCGATAGAAGCTATCTTTTTTTCTTTAACCCAAACTCCAGCTTGTAACGGGTTTCTCTCAGCTGAAATTTCGAATTCTTTCAATGCCAGGATGAGTATTTCTTCTAAGTTTCTAATGAATCCATGAATATCACGGTTATGTGATGCTAGATTAAGAATTGGATATCCAACTAGTTGTCCTGGACCATGGTATGTCCACTGCCCTCCTCTTTCAATTTGAATGACGGGTATCCCGTTAATGTTATTCGGCAATCCGTCACGAGCAATCGATTTCCCCACCGTGAAAACAGGATCGTGTTCGACTAGGATTAGGCTATCAGGTATAGTATTTCTGCCGCGCAAGTCGAGCAGGTTGTGTTGGATGTGCAAGACGTCCAAGTAGTCTCTTCGACCTAAATCGAAGAGGTATCCTTCATCTGTCATTTTTGGAGTATGTGAATAGCCCTGCCTTTGGCTGCAGCAGCAGCCTCCATGATACTTTCAGGTAGAGTTGGATGGGGATGAATGGTCAGTTCGATATCACGTAAAGTTGCGCCCATCTCTATGGCTAATGCTGCCTCACTGATTAAATCTGAAGCTTCAGGGCCTACGATATGAATCCCTAGAACTAATTCTGAATTCTTATCGGCCACGACCTTGACGAATCCTTCAGTTTCTCCCGCAAGCAATGCTCTGCCAAGTGCGGTAAATGGAAATTTTCCAATTATCGGATCATATCCCTTCTCTCTTGCCTGAGATTCGGTGAGTCCTGCTGATGCAATTTCTGGATCGGTGAATATTGCCCAAGGGATTGCTCTGAAGTCCGCTTCGCTCTTCATACCCGCAATCGATTCGGCTGCTACAATTCCTTCCTTGGAGGCTTTATGGGCGAATAAGGGTGGTCCGTTTACGTCTCCGATAGAATATATTCCAGGCACGTTTGTCTCCATGTGCTTATCTGTCTGTAACCAGCCCTGTGGATTCGTCTTCACACCAGCCCTGTCAAGTCCTATGTTGTCGCTGTTTGGCCTTCTGCCGACGGAAACCAATACCTTACTCGCAGTGAACATTGCTTCTGTCCCATCTTCTAGTATAGCACGTAATTGGCCTTCGCGGTATTCCTTAGCTTTGGATTTAACGTGATAATCTATCCCTAATCGTCGAAGACTTCTCTCAATTATTCTGACAAGTTCGATGTCAACGCCTGGTAGAAGTTGGTCAAGCATTTCTATCACCGTAACTTTGCTTCCCAGTTCAGCATACATAGTTGCCATCTCTAGCCCTGTTACTCCGCCTCCGACAACTACGAAGTTTGGTGGGATCTGTTGAAGTTCAAGCGCCTCTGTAGAAGAGATTACGTTTGTTCCATCAAATTCCAGTCCAGGTATTTGCATGGCACGAGATCCGGTAGCTATGACAGTGTTCTTGGTCTCGATAGTTTCAGTTCCAGTTGACGTGGTTACGATAATTTCGTGCGGGCTTTGAAATTTTCCCTCGCCTTTTATGATATCCACATTGTTGCTCTTGCAAAGATATTCTACCCCCGACGTTAGGCGATTTACGATATTTTGTTTCCACGTTTGAGTTTTTATGAAGTCAATTTTGAGATCGGATACTTCCATTCCCATCTGTTTTGCTATTTCGATTCGTCGCTTGAGTCGTGCGACCTGCATGAGTGCTTTCGATGGTATGCAGCCGATGTTTAGACAAACGCCGCCCAGATTCGCCTTTTCAATTAGAGCCGTTTGTTTCCCTAATTGCCCTAGTCTTATGGCTGCTACATATCCGCCTGGTCCGCTTCCTAGAATCGCCGCTTCAAATTGTTTAGTCATATGTTGATCACTTGATTAGTCACTTTACCAGTTCGTCGTATCAGCGATTCCAGGAAGAATTCTCCTGCTCTATAGGAACTTCGGACAAATGGTCCCGCGGCTACGTAGAGGAAGCCAAGCTCCTCAGCTACGTGCTTGTAATGCTCGAATCGTTCTGGCGAAATGAATTCAGTTATAGAAACGTGGCCTCGCGACGGTCGAAGGTATTGTCCTAATGTGAGTATGTCAACTTGAGCTTTCCTCAGGTCATCCATGGTTTTCCTAAGGTCGGCTTCAGTTTCGCCTAATCCCAGCATGATTGATGATTTTGAGTAAATTTTCGGATTCATTTCTTTCAAAGTTCGGAGTACGTGTAAGGACTGCTGATAAGTTGCTCGCGAGTCTCTTATTTTCGGCGTAAGTGGTTCAGTTGTTTCAATGTTATGTGCGATAACTTGCGGCTCAGCTTTAACCACCTTTTGAATATCTGAGGTTGTTCCGTTGAAGTCTGGTATTAGCACTTCAATTATTACGTTCGGGTCACGTTCCCTTACTGCCTTTATCGTGGAGGCGAAATGTGACGCCCCTCCATCGGGCAGGTCATCGCGATCTACGGAAGTGATGACAACATATTTCAGTTGCAGCGCCGCCACTGTCTGCGCTACTTTTACCGGTTCGAATACGTCTATTCCTCCATGCGGATTTCCACTTTTGACCATACAGAAGCGGCATCCACGGGTGCATGTGTCACCTAGAAGCATGAAAGTTGCAGTGCCACCGCCCCAACATTCAGCGATATTTGGGCAGTGCGCTTCTTCGCAGACCGTGTGTAAGTTGTGTTTTCTTAAGATGCCATGAATTTTTTCGTAACTTTCTCCCGTAGGATATCGAACGCGCAACCAATCCGGTTTCTCAAATGTTTCCTGCTGAATTTGTCGCGTTTTAGAGTATCGGGGCATCGAAACCGACTTTGTTCTACGGTTGGTCCTGCTGTTACTTTAACACGTCGCCTGCTAACCAAAATTATCTAAAGCTTAAACCCAAATGCTCCAGCGAAGGATTCCACTTTCCTGAAATCATTCAAGAATTCGATCCCTTTCTGAGTCAGGCTGTAGGTTTTATCCTCATCAATGGATTCCTGGATGACTCCCAATGCCTTCAATTCTTCAAGGTACTTCACAAGTCTATCATGAGAAAGATTTGCGCCGTATAGGATCCTTGTAGGTTTAGTCTCGTTTCCTTCGCGCTGAATAACTCTCATTATGTCCACATAAATTCGAAACTGCGATCTGTACTTGGTGGTGGCGGGTTTCGTTCCCACGCCAGGTTCAATCATAACGCTTGGTTCACCCTAAAGAGCATAGCCAAGAGAAGAAGGAAACCGAATAATTGAGCGATTTGTGCGAACGGAAATAGTATGGGTACGAGAGTATAGAGAAGAAAGAGAACATGCGCGAACATCAGGCAGAGGAAGGCACTAAAAACGAGAAGCGTGTTGGTACCTTTACTAACACTGTAATTAATTGCGGTTTGGGCTGAAATATAGACCAAGAGAAAGACAAGAATCATTTCAGTAATTGAGTTGCGTTGCACGAGCATTATTGGTAGCGCTGCCATTGCGATTGATTGAGTGCCGAACGATCGTGTCTGTTGTACGTAGACGATTACAAGAATTCCATATGCGATTAATTGCGCAAAGAAATCTATCGTATAGCCGATGGTATACAGAAAGAGGAATGCTCTATGGAATTTAGCGAAAATTATAACGCCGTCCGAAAAACCGGCGACTAGCAAACCTGCTCCTAATAATATGAAACTGAGATTGAGGTAGAGAAGTATACGTTGCTTAACTAACGCGTATCCTTTCATGGCCTCGTAAGCTATAGCCATGGCGATACCGGCAGCGATGAACTCCATCAGTGAGTCGTAACCATAAAACCAGTAGTGAACAACCAATAGGAATCATTCCCAAGTCGGCTGAACGATTACCTCCTTTTCAGGGTTATGCATCAATCGTATATCAATTCGTCAATCAACGAACGGGGGTACAATATTTCGGGTATTCTTTTACCTCTTGAATTCATATGGAAGTACTACGTAGAGCAGATCAGGTAAGCTTTGTCTTCTCCAACAATTCTAGGCTTGCGGTGCTCGAACTGTGATTCGGAGGGTTTGGTCACAAATGACACCGAATACAATGTTGAAAATTTCGGATCAGTTTTACTGAACGTCACATCCTGTCCCCACTGCGGTTACAAACACACTGATGTTCTGACGTTGACGAACCGCGAGCCTATCTTTTTGAGGGTACGCATAAATTCAGTTGAGGATCTGGACATTAAAGTTATCAAGTCTGGTACTGCGACCATTGCGATTCCCGAATTCAAGGCGACAATAACTCCTGGACCCTACAGTGAAGGTTACATCACTAATGTCGAGGGAGTCTTGGAAAAGATAGAAGATGCGTTAACCTTCATGCTTAGCTCAGCTGATGGTGAACGTCTTCGGAAAGGTGAGAGAATGTTGAAACAGATTCGAAATGCAAGGGAAAGGAAACCCAGATTCACCTTAACCATTAAGGATCCTTTAGGGAATAGTGGTCTTGTTGCTGCTGATCAATCCAAGATTTCGAAAAGGAAGTTGACAAAGAAGGAACTTCTTCGAATCAAATTTGGCCAGTATGCACAGTTCACATGAATGAACGTTTGGTCAGAGTGCGCTGAGTTTTGCGCTCAGAAAAGATAGGATGGGCCAATGGTATACTCATCGATACTGGCAGGCAACGATTATCGTTCGATCCAACGTCTGGACGACGCCTTCTAGAAGATCGAAATGTGTTCATAACTCACGCACACTCAGACCATACTTACGGATTTAGTGGTGCACCCAAGAAGTATTCAACTCCAGAGACGCTAGAAATCCATACAACGCTAAGAAATCGTACGGTCACTAACGCGCGTACATTGCAGATTGGCCAGTCGATTAAATTTGACGATTGCGAAATTGTATTTCTAAACGCTGGACATATGCTCGGTTCTTGTCAGTTTGAAGTTAGGACGCCGGAATTTAATGCAGTTTACACTGGGGACATTAATTGTGTTGATACGCTGACAACGAAGGCTGCAGAGCAGAGGTCTTGTGATTATTTGATCATCGAAGCTACTTACGGCCACCCATCTTATGTCTTCCCGCGTAGACCTACCATGTATGCAGATATGATTCGATGGACTATGACGGAAATGAAGGCACATAAAATTCCGATGTTTCAGGTTTACTCGTCAGGTAAACCTCAAGAAGTCGTTCGACTTTTCAACGTTTATACGAATATTCCAGTGGTTTGCAATTCCTCCATTTCTCGCGCGAACGCGGTTTACTGTAAGAATGGTGTGGAGCTTGAATATTTTGACGTAACTACCTCTGAGGGTAAGAAGATCCTAAAGGCAGGCGGTTGTGTATTTGTTACAACGGCTCGCACAGAGCATTTGCCGCGCAGTGCGTCACGCGCTGTTGCAACTGGGTGGGCGTTACGGCAAGCGTTTCGGAGCTATACCTCATTTCCCTTGAGTAGCCACGCTGATTTTGAACAGTTGATCCAGTTTGTTCGTGCGGTTAATCCTAGACGTGTCTACATATTCACGGGGTATACGGATGTGTTGTCGGCGGAAATAGAACGTAGGTTGGGCATTCCGGCTGGACCGATACCTGCGATTTCGCAGACTAAGCTTTTGGATTTTGGTAAGATTAATGCTTGAATGTGATATAGATGAATAGACTTACGGCTATCAGAGCAATCGACATCATCATCGTTATTTCGGGGCTGATCTTGATTCCTGGAGTATCTTCCTCGAAGAATCGAAGCAGCCCAGCGCTTGCTGCTGGCATTGGCGACTCATGTTTTCTACGTTTCTCACGTGCTGTTGACATGCTCGGTTTCGTTCTCAGTGTGTGACTTGCTAGAAATTAAGGTTTCATCCAGGTGGAGTTGGAGTTACCTGATTTTTATGTATTCGTACGCGTTTTTGGCGGAAGTGAAACAGTATTGAACTTTTTGGAAATTTTTCCTGAATTCAGCGACTTCTAGTCTAACTTTTGCGGGATCCTGTTTCTCGATGACCACTTTCTTGATTAGTCTTGCGACTTCGGTCATGTCGTTCTTTTTCATTCCGATTCTCGTAATTTCTGAAGTGCCGATTCGGATGCCTCCGGGGTTCATATAATGTCTTCCAGCTTGGATGTCGCCTGGCAAAAGTTGTCGGTTCACGATAATATTTGCTTGTTCAAGAGCTCTCTCCATGTCGCCTCCTAAACCGTACTTAGTGACATCGACGGCGATCTGATGGGATTCAGTAAATCCTTTGCTCTCGCCTAATCCGGTTAGACCGGCCTCGTGGAGTGCCTGCGCGAGGGCTTTGGCATTAGTGACAATCTGCTCTGCATATTGTTTACCAAATTCCATCATTTCAGCAAACGCGATTGCTTTTCCGGCAACCGTGTGAAGGTGATGATTGCTTGTGTTTGATGGGAAGGTTGCTTTCTTAATTTGTTCAGCAAATTTGTCAAATGAGAGTACGGCTCCACCTTGGGGTCCGAAAAGCGTTTTGTGCGTGCTCAGGCAGACTACGTCGGCGCCTTCTCTCAGTGGATCTTGAAAACGTTTTCCTGCGATAAGACCGGCAACATGTGCGGCATCGTAAGCTATCTTAGCGCCGATGTCATGGAATGTATCTGCTAATTCTCTGATCGGATGAGGGAAGAGGAACAAGCTTCCTCCGAACATTGCAAGTTTAGGCGTTTTGTTGTCTTGCTTGACCATTTTTTCTATTTTCTGTTTGGTCTTATCGACGTCGATATTCATTTCGTTTCGATCAAAGGCAAAATATTCGACGTCTAACCCGTGAACCGAACCTGCTGTTCCGTTGAAGTCTTTTCGGCCACTTGAGATATGGCCGCCGTTTGGTATAGCGAGGGCCAAGATAGGATCACCTGGATTGGTAAATGCAGTATATACGACGAGATTTGCGCAGACCCCCGATACTGGCCTGACGTCTGCAAATTCAGCTTGGAATAGTTCTTTCGCTAGCTCTATGCAGAGCCTCTCAACTTGGTCTATGTATACGCATCCGGCGTATACCCGCTCCCCAACCCATCCCTACGGAGAAATGGAAATAATTTCCAGTTCTATTCCGCGTAGCGGTTTCCGAAGTCTGATACGACGGCTTCGCGAACCGCGGGGCTGGGAACGTTTTCGGAGGCAATTAATGGAATCGATTCAGAGAACCATTTATGGTGTTGCTCAAGTAGCTGAAGCACCTTTTCGTGGCTCTCTTTTGGAGATACTAACTCAAACACCTCGCTGAAGCATTCCACTCATATGTGGTGTTGTTTTAAAAAGAATCGCTCGATTTGTCCCTTTTTTGATCCAATTTTCTAACTAACTGAGCCACGTCGTTGCGTGTTAAGCTTCTGATCAGCCTTTGTAAATCATTCGTGTCGTCTAGATCGAAGCCGATTCCTCGCAGTCTTATGATCTTGTGTCTGAGAGATTTTTTGCGGATCAATAGAAGATGTTTATGGAAGCTTTCTGGTCCGAAGGCGGTCGAGATTAGATTTGGTGTCTCGAGGAATAACGCGTTTGTACCGGTACCATCTTTCGATGGGCCGATTCCAATCTCATAATGTCTGGCAGCTCTTACGAACGAGTCCACATCTCTAGGAGTGAGTGTCGGAAGGTCGGCGTGGATTATTAGGATCGAGGAGTGTTCTTCGATCTTTAACCTTCTTTGTGCAAGGGTTATCGCAGAGTTTAGCCCGCGTTTTCGGCCTTCCCAAATGAATCGTGCACCTCTTTTCTCAACTTTTCGACGTACGTTTTGGTCGGCGCTTACCACTGTTACTGAGGATATCGTGTGCGCTCTATGCAAGGTTGATAGAACGTGATCAAGCATAACTAGTGTGAGTCTTGCTCTTTCTTCTTTATTGTATACTTTCGAGAGTCGAACTTTTGAGAGTTTAGGAATATGTAGGGGCACGATTGCGTGAGTTGAATAATTTTTGCGTCGAGTCATCTATTTCAACGCTTCAATTGGCTGACGACAATACGGGCCAATCGAGTTTTGTCTGAGAGGGTTCTCATTAGCGTGTTTGTTACTACTGGATTAATGCCTAACGCAGCTATGTTAGTCCCGAGTTGTTCATCTATACGGTCGATTACGAATGTGTCTAAGAAACCTCTGTAGAGCTCAGCTACACCGACCGCGCTTGTCTGCACATTTATAGCTTTCAATAATTTGTCAGCCGGTCCCTTCACGGTTTTTCCACCGATTATCGGACTGACTCCTACGATCTTGGCTTTGGTTTTCGCGAGTGCTTTCTTTATTCCGTTAACTGCCAAGATCGCGCCGATACTTACAATTGGGTTGCTAGGACATATGATTATTCCAGAAGCATCAGCTATCGATTTCAGAACACGTTGCGTTGGTTTTGCGCTTTTTGATCCCCTGAAAATAATTTTACTCACTTTTGGTTTTGTTTGTCTTTTCACCATGTACTCTTGGAAATGCATCTCCTTACCGTTCGCGATAACATAAGTTTGTAGGCAGTCGTCGGTTGCTGGCATGAGTTTGATTCTTAGTCCAAGTCGTTCCACTATGTCTTGAGTCACGTCCGACAGAGCTCTTCCATTTTGTAATTGTTGAGTTCGATAGATGTGAGTTGCTAAGTCCTTATCCCCAAGATTAAACCAGGGCTTGATACCGAAGCGTCTGAGTGTGTTCTGAACGTGGAAGGTGTCATGCTCAAATCCCCATCCTTTGTGTTGATCGACAACACCGGCAAGGGTGTATGCAACTATGTCAAGGTCCGGAGAAATATGTAATCCGTAAAATTCAATGTCGTCCCCCACATTTCCGATTACAGTAATTTGTTCCTGTGGAACTACTCGGATTAGACCCTCAAGGAATCTTGCCGCTCCTATCCCACCGGCAAAAGCTACTATCAAAAAAGGTCGACTTGCTCTAAGTGAACGCTGCACCTTGGAAACGATATACTGTAGGGGATTCGATTTCTTGCAGCATATATCGGGGTGGGCACTTTCTCATACTAATCACAGGCGCGCAGAATATAGTATCTACTTAACTTTTCTAACACGTTCGAAAGTCACGTCTTGTTTGTTGTTATTCCTTTCTTTCGGCTGTATTCTGTCAAGTGCTCATCTGAGCAGAAGTAATACCCTTTGAGTTGTCCACTTTCATCAGCCACGAATGAACGTGATTCCATTAGATCTAAGATCTTCCCGCATTGATTGCACATGACTTTCAACGTTGGAATCATTCTTGATGCTCTAACTTACGTAGGAAAGATCACGTTCGCCGCCTTTCCGGGGTTCTCGCGCGAATCCGCCTCGAGTGAGATCTTTGGCTTTATGTACTGCGTCCGCATTCTCCTTTGCTTGCTTATCCAAATCTAGGTAATCTAGTGACAATTTCAGTATTTTTGATGAAAGCTGTAATGCGGCTTTAGCAGCGTTTGCGTCTAGCGATAAATATCCAGGCGTTTCAGCAAGGACACATACTGCCGGAATATTCCGAAGCTTGGAAAGTCCAAAAATTAGCCCGTTGGTTCCAGTTATTGCCCCACCTCCAAGCTTAACTCCGCCTAATTTTTCAAGTTCTTTCACCAATTCTACTTCGGTTCCTCCAACGTACACTTTTGGGTTTTCCGTAAAGTTGTCTGTCGCCATGCCGCCCATAGTGATTACCTTCTGCACTTGAAATTTCTCCGCCAGGCTCAAAACGGCATCTGCCAATTCGTATTGCCCTTCTGGCGAGTATGGCTGCTCGTTTGCACTGAAAAGCAAGAGATCTGCGTCAGCAGAGTTTTGTTTCCAGTAATGGAATTCTCCTCTCATCAGCTTGACTACTCCCTCCTCAGTCAACCAAACTTTTGGAGAAAACATCGGCGACAATACTTCGGCGAATAGGGTAGCGTTAAGTTGCTTTTGTAGGTGATTGACGGCTAACCATGCAACTGAACCTATTCCAGGAAGGCCGCAGACCATAATAGGCCTGTCAAGTTGTGGTTGTGATTGATATCGTATTTCGGTCTGCATAGCGGATCGCGCAGAAGGATTTCTAGTCTAGGACCTCAGCAGCGCCTAATTAGATGTTTGCAGTTCTTGCTGGCCGAAGGGTGTGCTGATCCATTTGAATGGTCTTGAGTTGGTCAATTTTTCGACCAAGTGATCTTTACGCATTGCCGCTAGATGGTATGCTACACATTCATATGACAGAGAGGTTTCCTTCGCGATTTCCGTTGCCGATTTGTTACCCCTTTCAATAATAACAAGAATTTTTGTTCTGGAAAGTAAACCTGCTTTAACGTTCCGCTTCGAAGTCAAATACGCTTTTGGGTGGAGAACAGTTGATCTACGCATCTGTCTCATCTCAGACGAACTGAGTCAGCGAAGGCTGCTTCTTTTTCTCTTCGGATTGATTGAATAACGAACTGATCTCTTCCCGCAGTAAGATAAGACGTTGGGTATGATATTGTCCAAGATTATACCTCTTCACGAGGTCTTGTGCCACCTGTAGATATTTCTCTACGCCACCCTTGTAGACGGTTAGTGAAAGTTTCCCTCCGCATCTTGTGCAAGATCCTTTTAGAGGAACACGTCTGAATTTTGCGTTGCATTTTGTGCATCGGAATCTTTGGCTCGCAAAGGCTTTGAGGTTGCCTGTAAGGTCTCGCATAAAGTGGGTTGCAAGAACTCGTCTAGCAACTTCCCCTGCATCTACAGCGCGCACAATCTCTGCGACTTTGAGTTGCTCTGTAACTTTATCGAGCATTGATCCCAGCTTTTTGTAGGAACTTTCCAAATTGCCTCTGTTGAAGTCACCGACTTCATGAGTAAATCCTAATGATCCCAAGACAGCGGCTGATCCGAGTCTTTCGTGTACGGTTTCTATAATTGGTGTGAGAGTCTTTGGATCGGTCCGTTTGAGTGTTTCTTCGAAAAATTTGAGAGGGAGCCGTTCAACAGTTTCAAGATTGAAGGCCTGGCGAGCAATTTCAGTGGGTTTGATGGAGACAGTTAGAAGCAGTGGAGCGTCCATGATCCCGCCGATTCTTGAAGGTAGGAAGTGTCGTGAAAAATTCAACAGCATGTCTAGGGCAAGGCTTACAGAATCTTCGTCGCCATCACAGTCTCTTCTTTTTGTTGCATGCCAAAAAGGATGTGCGAAGCAGACGTTTGCGCGGGTGAATCCGACTATCCGTCCGATAACTCCGACTGAAGTGTGGGGTGAAAGGCCTACGACGATTTGCCCCACTAGGTCATGTCTCGTTCTGGCATTGTAGAATGCGGGTAGACCGTAGTATGTTTGCAATAGCTCGTCTAGGAATTTGGCCACTCTAACAAAATAATCGCCGCATTGTTCTGGCACTATAATGTCATGAACTTTTAGACTACAGCATTGAAGCGGTGATTCTAGGCGGTTTCCGTTCTTGTCAGAATAGTACCCAAGATCATTGAGTTTTTGAATCGATACTTCTATTTCTGCGGCATTGAAATGTGTAAGTGGAGCGTTGGTGGCATCAAATCTTACTGTTCCGTCTTTGAACACAGATACGTCATGTTTTGCACGTAACAGACCTTTCTCGATCGGCTCAGGAGTCTTGGTTTTGTTCGTGAGACCGCGAACGCATTTAACGGCTTCAGGAACGACAGTTAGTGATAGCCTTCTCTCCGCTTGATGAAGAAATTCTCGAATCGGAACACTTCTTCGAGTGTACAGCTGGGCTTCTCCTTTGCACGATGGACAAATTTCATTTTGTGTCTCAAGCCCACATCTTTGGCAGATCCGGAGACCAAAATCAGTCTTTTTTCCACATTTTTCACAAATCCCACTGTGCGAGATGTTCCCGCATCCGAGGCACTTTCGGTAAGCGATATCAACGGAGACGAACGCATTCTTGGAGGCAGCTTCAATCAAATTGCGTCTAGGACCTCCCGCTAATCCTATTGGAAAGAGGCAGTTGACTACGGGCCGCATTTCTCGTTGTTTGGCCTTTTCTGGGCGTCCCATTCTCGCCCCAACGTAAACTGGTGCCTTCTTACCTATCCATATTCCCGACGCGTTATGGATTTGTTCGAAAACATCTTTTCCAGTTACATTTTTGGACGGTTCGTTTAGTCCGAGACATTCGAATAGTGCGATGGCTTCATTGGTCTCAATGCTAATGAAACCATTAAGCATTCGATGAGGAAGGCACAGGTTTTCAAGAACTTGTTTGGTAGTTTCACCATTTTTTATTACGATCCGTTCGCGGGTTAGTTGTGTAGTTTCAGCGTTAAGCAGCGTGATGCGTAGCTGATCGAGTTGTTGTGCTGTGATATTTTCCCAGAAGCAACTATAGTTCGGATGTAAGGGAACCTTGCTTCGCTTCGCTAGTAGTATTGCTTCTTCAATGGTTGGAACCCCTTCCGAAATGAGATCTGTGATTCTTCGTTCGTCCAAAGCTACTTGGCGAGATAACTCTTCGAGTCCGTCGGTGGCTCTCGCAATCTCTAGCTTAAGCAACTCCTGCCACCATTCTTGGACGAATCCGGATGCCAAGAGAGGACGATTATTCTCGAGGAACTCTCCATACCCCACTAAGATGTCTCCAAGAAAGAGCACCTTAACGATTGATCCGGAATCAACTAGTTTCTGAGCTTCTTTCGGGTCTGGCAAGCCTTGAACAGAGCCATCTGTGAGTTTGACAATCGGAGGCTCAATGGAATCTACAGCTGCTGCAACACCAGCTTTGCCAGGCTTCTCCAATCTTAATTGTGTGCCTACCGCGATGAATTTTCCAAGTACGATCATTGTGGATGGATGGATGCCAACTGCTGCTAGACCAGTGTTCTTTGCTCTACCGTATCTGAGTCTGAAGCCCCCTTGTACCTGTGGAAATGAAAAGATCGGTCTACCTCCCAGTACATCTTCCATGAACATGAATTCTCGCGCCTCCTCTGCTTCCGCAACGGGAGGTTTGATTTCCTTAAGCCAATTCCAATCCTCAATTCCTAGGCTGTCGATTATCTTCAATACTTTGTGGCTTCTACCTATCAAGCCGTCATGGACGACTCTTAATGCGCCTCCCCTAACTCTGTTCGTTTCGACGCGAGGCACGTTTCTGAATGCTGTTACTTCAAACGGGTCTGTCTCGACACCGTTAACCTCGACGGGAAGCCGCATTATCGCGTTGAATAGTTCTTCATCAGAAACCTTGAATTGAAAACGTGCAACTTCTCTCTCATAAACTCGAAGTTCCTCAACGAATCGTTTCGCTTCAAGTTCCGTAGCCCGATATCGCCCTAGACCAAGTTGATGTCTCACGTAGTCAGCGATGACCAAAATCAGTGCCATGTCTGTGCCGCCCGCCGATCGAATCGGACCTGCGAAGTATACGGCTAGATACTTTGACCCGTCCTGGTTCGATCGTATTCGGACCCGTGAAATTCCCTCTATTGGAGCCGCTGTCACACCTTCGTCCAGTATGGCTGAAGCAGTCCGTACAGCCTGCTCGGCAGCGTCTTCGCTGAGCAACCCATAGTTTCCGAGCGCTATTTCTTCAGCGATTTTCAGCGCAACTAATTCACGGGACATAAGCTGAGATAACTCACGAATTCTAACCGCGACGCCAGGTGGACCTACTGCTTTCTCGACGCGCTCTGCAACATCATAGGTTAGGAGAGATTCTGGTTCAAGAGACGGATCATAACCTTTCGATCTCGCTTCTTTCGCTACAGAATAGACTTTATCAAATTCCCTCTTGAGACGCTGAAAATAGATCTCTTGATCCTTGAGTAGGCTTGCCTCCATGACCTCGCCCTGATGAAGAAAACCTTGCGTGCAATTTAATATGCGAGGGAGGATCGGTAATTGTAATTATCTCAGTTTTCAGCCAGCAGCTTGAGCACTCTGAGGCGGCTTGTTGCTGGCATAATAGTCATCTGTAAATTTGCAGTAAATGTCAACTATTTCGCTTGAGGGGCTTGCTTCATACTCACGCTTCAACCTGCAAGAGCCGCATTGAACTAAAGCAGGACCGCTTCCTTGGGGAAGAACCACACGAATTGCCTCGTCACCGCATGACGGACAAGTGAAGACCGTGGGAAGCTTCTTCTTGACAACTTTGACTACTCTACGCCGACGCCTTCCCACTTTTCATTCCACCAATTAGCGATGAGCTCATCCCCACCGTGTTATTTCAAGATTACAGCCGATCAACAATGATACGCGTAACTTAATGACCAGTTTCAAAGATGGAAGCGTATACAAAACTGTATCCACTAGGTGGTTTGTTTGCCAGACATATCAAACATCTCAGAAGCCCACGAATCCCTACGCAACCTTCTACACGATCAAGTCACAAAACTCCTACTAGCAAATAGTCAACTAACATTAACGCAACTAGAGACGTTGCTAGCTGACTCAATTGCTACAGGAGAAGAGGTAAAGAGAACCCGAAAGCGCTTCTACAGGCCAATCGGTGCTAGAATCACGCGTGGTTCCTACAATAGAACCCTAATTCAGGCCCAGAATAATGTAATCCGCTCGATTTACACGGTTCTACTACTCGGATACTTGGGGCTTTTTGATACTACTTCCCTTCAACCATTCATAGAACTCGGCGACACAATCGAAAGTTATGTCAAAGAAACGAAGGTTAACAAAAGTAATCATGACTCAACGAGACATTTGGAAGAGAAACTGCAGGAATTTATATTCGCTCTAGCCAAACGCAATAGCTTCAAAGATACTCTATAGCACACGTGACGTCACGTGATCTCCAGCTGATCCCAGGAAGGTTCGATCAGGGGTGTCCAGGGTTTTCGATAAGAAATGTCGAGAAAATGCTCAATTTATTGCATTTCAGCTTGTTTTAGAACGTGATTTGTGACATCATCTTGACCTCAAAGTACATCACTCGAGCATCACTGTGATATATTGAAGTATGTGTGATATCATGCGTAGAGAGTCATCACAGAAGGTTGTGAACAATGAGCCTCGCTACTAGCTTGTTGATCGCAGCAAATCTTGTCCCGGTGTTACTTCTTGCGGTTACCATTGTCACAGCCTTCTTGGCTCTTCGAGGATTCCGACAGAGCAGGCAAGCTCTTTCTGAGTCGGCATCCCTAATCGCTGTGATCGTGAGCGCACTCACATCACGTATCGAAACATCTGAAAATCTTATAGTTCAATTACGATCCGATGTCGATTCGATCAACACTCGTCACACAGATTTCGAGAAGACTAACACTTCCGTTCGAACAGAATACGCAAACCTGCTTGGTTACGTCCAGGAACTCTTGACGTACGACAAACGATTCGTTAGTGAGTTGACCAAACTGAAGACGCGTTTGGCCGTGCTTCCACAACAAACACAGCGCAATCTTGGATTCAAACCTGACCTTGTCCTGCGCGGGGAAAACATAATGGAGGCTCTAACGCCAACAGAGATTCAGGTCGTGAAAATGCTAACCGAGGAGGGCCCAAAGGCCGCACCTGAGCTCGGAAAACGGCTCAATAAGTCAAGAGAGCATATGGCACGATTAATGAAAAAGCTATACATGGAAGGTTATGTCGACCGAGAATCAAACCATACCCCTTTCCGGTATAAGTTAAGTGAGAAACTTCGATCCACACTTAAAATGGATGGCGAGTCTCAATCTATCACGGCATCGTCGGAGAAGACTTAATTCTATACAACCAATGAGCTGATGAACCGGTTCTCTCTAGGGTACCTCTATCGGTCAAGCGCGACAGATACGTTGACACAGCCCCGAGGCTGAAATCATCGCCCCAGGCCTCTCGATAAGCCTTCCAAATGTCACGTGAATCAAAGCTCGTATCCATGTGAGTTGTGTTGATCACATCAAGCAATCGATTCATCTTCGTCTCCTGGCCTTCAGGGATCACTACGGTCGGCTCATGGCCCGCCACAATCTCCGCATATTCGATCAAGCGCCGAACTTTATCAGTTGTCAGTTCTCCTTCGATTGCAATGCTGTGTTTCACACCGCCACGATCGAAGAATTCCAGCTTGATCTTCTTTTTCAAGGAGCTCAACACAAAATACCAGTCAACATGCTATAAGTTGAGCTGTTGTGTTAACTGAATATTACGGGCATTTATAGTGGAAAAAACAAGCTTACAGTGGAAATAGGGGGGTTATCTTGCTAGTTAACAGAGGTCAACATATGAAATTTTGCTGATAGGAGAACCCTAACCCCTACGTTTCAAGTGGACTGATGCTTATGATTTTGGTTGTGGAGTTTTCTTCAATCAACCCGTATGAAATGGATTTGTCGATCGTGACTGAAATGAGAGTAAACTGTACAACAGATTCGACATTGAATGCTATAAGTAAACTTGACATATACAACCAATGACCTTTTTTTAATAATTAAAACAAACCCGCCTAACTAGACCACTATATCTCTAGTGGAAGAATAGGGGTCTGGGGGTAAATTCCTCGTTAAAATCCACTAACAACAACATTTTTTCAAACCTCCCAACTTAATTCACATTCAGGTCATTTCGTTCATCTTGTTCATTTTCTTGTACAAGAACGGTTAGCTAGCTTTCACAAGCAATAGCGCATTTACCATTGGAGGTCTAGCATTGTCAACCACTGATGTTCTTGAGAGCATATTCGATAAGTATCTCTCGACCGCAAAAATTTTTGAGCAACGCGATGTCCTGCGACATGATCACATCCCGAGCCACCTGCCCCACAGGGATGAACACATTCAACGCCTTGCCGGAATACTTGCTCCGGCCCTTCATCAATCTAAGATTTCTAACGTGTTCGTATACGGGAAAACTGGCACGGGTAAAACGATTGTCACTAAATTTGTTCTTGACAAACTTCAGAAGAAAGCCCAGGAGATTGGTGCGCCGGTGAAGATAACCTACATAAATTGCAGGTTAGCTGGAACTAATTATAGAGTGCTCGCCGAGATTTGTCGAGCTATTGGGGTCGACGTTCCCTTCACGGGCATAGCGGTAGGCGAGTTGTTGGACAGATTCTCGAGTGGGATTAGCGCTGACAGGACCGCTCTGTTGGTAGCGCTCGACGAAATTGACGCTCTGATCAAACATAGCGCGGACGATTCTCTCCTATATGAGCTAACAAGGATTAACGAGAATTTGAACTCGTCATGGATCAGTGTTGTTGGAATCTCTAATGATCTGCACTTCAAGGAATTCTTGGATCCTCGTGTCCTTAGTTCACTTAGCGAGGAAGAGGTCGTATTCCGGCCATACCTTGCCGATGAGCTCTTTGATATACTCATGGAGAGAGCGAAAGTAGCCTTTCAGGAAGGAGCGCTTGACGAGAATTCGATTCGTCTATGTGCTGCCCTAGCGGCTGGTGAGCATGGGGATGCACGACGGGCACTAGATTTGTTGAGAGTAGCCGGCGAGCTAGCTGAACGCGAAAGTGCGTCTCATGTTCAGGAAACACATGTGCGAGAAGCGCAGCAAAAGATCGAACACGATAGGGTTTCGGAAGTTCTCAAGTCTCTGCCTGCTCACTCAAAGATACTCCTAGTGGGGGCGTACCTTTTGAGTAATCACTTGCCTGGGGGGGCGATTACTGGGGATGTGTACGAAGTTTACCATGAACTGTGTGCCACTAGCGATCTAGAACCGCTGACTCAACGGAGAGTCAGTGGACTGATTAACGAATTAGATGTGATGGGCATTCTGAACGCCAGAGTGGTTAGTTTCGGGAGATATGGTAGAACAAAGAAGATCAGAGTTGGCGTCTCCTCACGAGTCATCGCAGAGACCTACGCCGAAGACAACCTCGCCGGCAGACTATTTGGCTACGTTCCGAAATCGTTACAGAAGAACCGCCCCTAACATTTCAGTCGTAGGAGTGGACGACGGTGCGTTTGTTCCACACAACCGAACCGGACAGCACACGATCTTAGTCGCCACTCTTTTTACCAATCTGAGTATGCGTGCGATCAGAGTTGGGAGAATAACTGTCGACGGAATCGATGCCACGCCAGTCCTCAATTCTATGCTCAAGAATTTACAATTCGACGCCGTGTTGCTTTCCGGAATCTCTTTTGGCGGTTTCAACCTCATCAACCTTAGCAAACTAACCAGAGAAATAGGTAAACCCGTGATCGCTATCAGCGGAAAGAAACCTGAAAATGAATCTGTCAGAAGGGCGTTAAGAGCTCACTTCGAAGACTGGAAAGATCGAATGAAAATTGTTCGTGCAGCTGGAAAAATTCATTCGATCAAACCTCTAAGAGAGGAACCGACATTGTTCTTTGAAGTCAAAGGCGCAAAACCCGCTTTCGCCCGACGTATTATTCGTTCTTACGCAATAATATCCAGGCTACCTGAACCCGTTCGAGTCGCAAGAATATTGGCAAAAGGCCTCAGCTAATTCACCACAATGCTGCTAAGCTTCCATAAAGTCGATTGGATAGACTTGAAGCGTTTGGAGATTAACAACTGTTAGGATACCGGGTGTCGGTACAAGTCCAGCCCTCCTCTGATAATCAGTCTGAGCCTGCCATGCACCTGAATTTACAATCTGAGTCCCACGATAGGTTTCGTATTTGACAACATGTATGTGTCCCGAATGAAAGATATCTGGAACGTTCTCAATAACTAAATGATCCACTTTCTCGGGAGCTATGGAAGTTCTCTTCCCGTACTCTGGCGCCAGATGACGACATTGGAGTTGCAGCCTCATCGCTTTCTCAGGCTGAGTAAAATCCATACTGGGTACTCCAGCAATCATGTCATCCAAGCTTCGACCATGATGAAGAAGAAGTCTTACTCCGTGGAGAGTAACTTCCGCTGGATTTCCGACACTAATCAATTCTCTTGCCTCGTACAGTGGTTCCCCAAAATCTTTCGGTATGGGCGGCTGAGGCAATGCCTGTCTGACCGCGTCATGATTTCCAGGCAGAATAATCGTTTCAATATGATCAGGGATCATTCCAATGTACTTCGCAGCTTCCCGGTACTGCTCATATAAATCGACTATAGCCAACTCTTGTTCTTGACGTGGATAGATTCCAATTCCATCAACTATGTCCCCACAAATTACCACATACTTGGCCCGCTCAGCAATCGACCTCTGCTGAGAGTTGCCAATCTTCAGATTAAGCCAGTCAAAGACTCTCGTTAACTGTTCACTTAGAAATTTCTTACTTCCAACATGAAGGTCCGAAAGGAGTACAGCCCAGACCTCTTCATCCGCTAAATGCGGTCGATGGTCAGGAATGTCTGGGAGCAGAAGTTGCTTCGCTACAATCAGATCTCCCTTCGCTCTAACACCGTTGACACAAACGACTTGATCCAACGGAAGTTTCTGAGCCAGCTCGTACGCCGCATGCTCTTCGGGCGTAACAAGCACCGTGACGGTATCGTCTAAATCTTCAAGTTGAAGAAACAACTTACCCTGCCGCTCACGCTTCTCCGTCACCATAGCAAGAAACTTCACCTTAGCATTTTGAGCGGATTTAAGTGCTGATGAGATCGATCCAGCATCTCTGGTGTCAGGTCGATCACGTAGAGCCGAGGTCAATTTGTTAAAACGATCTTTGAAATATAAGGAAAAATCTTCGATACTGCCTCCAGTACCTATCTCCTTTGAAGGATCCCTAACAACTTCAACTCTAGAGGAAATTTGTTTTGAAGGAATTAGAGATGCCACGGAATCCGTTGGAACTGTAACCGGTATTAGTTCCAACAATGACGACTTCGTGAGAATTCGCGCTTCGCCATGACGTTCACCTATTTTGATCAGCACGCTCTTGGCGACAGTGGACGCCTCAGCCTCATCCATCGTCTTTAGATAATCGAAGGCTGTTCGATCAAGCTGATATCCTGCCGAAGCAAGTTCTTGGATGAAACGTCGAAGATGTTCCGTCTGAACGACCAGCCTTGAACGGACTCTGAATGCAAATAACAACACATGAACCTGTCGATCAGCTTGATACCGCTTCGCCGCTGAGAGTATATACCGGACTATGCCAGTACCTAACAACAGAAGATACGGTACACAAAAGATCCGATCAAGAGTTTGAACCAGGATGCTAAAAATCTACGATTCATTTTCTCGACAAAAAAAACCGTTCAAGTCATCGACCGGAATCGTAAGAATGTTCGTTTGTGGACCGACCGTGTACGATTACGTTCATCTTGGTCATGCCCGGACATATGTAGCCTTTGACATAATCACCAGATATCTAACCTCCCTAGGTTTCAGCCTACAATACATTATGAACATCACAGACGTCGCAGACAAGATTACAGATCGGGCAAAGGAAGTTGGAAAAGATCCGATCGAATTCGCTCGAGAATATGAACGGGCTTTCATAGAGGACATGCTGGCACTTGGGATAACAAACGTCCAAGGATACATTCGTGCATCAGAACATATCCCGCAGATGATATCTCAAGTATCTGGGTTAATTGAACGAGGCGTTGCATATGAAACGAATACAGGAGTATACTTTGAGGTCAACAAATTTCCAGAATTCGGCACCCTCTCTGGACTAAATCGAGAAGAATTATCGCTTAGACGGCTCGAACTCTGCTCTTCAAAAAAGAATCCTGAAGATTTCTCGGTCTGGCGGAAAAATGAATCTCTACCTGGATGGAACTCTCCCTGGGGTTTCGGACGACCGGGTTGGCACGTGGAAGATACGGCCATATCCATGTCAATTCTCGGCGACACATACGATATCCATGGAGGAGCCTCCGAGCTGATATTTCCTCACCATGAAGCTGAGATTGCTCAAGCAGAGGCATTAACGGGCAAAACTCCCTTTGTACGATTCTGGTTGCATACTGGACTATTGAATTTGAAAGGAAGAAAAATGAGTAAGTCGCTCGGCA
>DASQZS010000304.1:0-2973 GCA_035638535.1 Candidatus Acidiferrum sp. | reverse complement strand
GGTTCGCGTGATGAATGGTGGTGAGGGCGTTCCATTCGACTGCATATTTCTGAAGGTGGGTTAGACCTCGCATGACTAGATCGAATGTTGGACCTCCCCGTTTATCGACTCTGTAGAAATCATGCATTTCTCGAGGTCCATCGATGCTTAGGCCTACGAGGAAATTATTTTCTTTGAAGAATTTTGCCCAGTCAGCGTTAATGAGGGTTCCATTGGTTTGAATAGTGTTAAGAATTTTCATTCCAGGTTTGCAGTATTTCTTCTCATATTCTATGGAGCGTCGGAAGAACTCCAATCCCATTAAGGTTGGTTCTCCTCCCTGCCACGCCACCGTGACTTCGGGTACGCGGTGTGCTTCGATCAGTTGGCGTATGTACGTCTCGAGCATCTCATCGGACATGCGGAATTTGCTGCCTGAGTAGAGGTCTTCTTTGGCGAGATAGAAGCAGTACTTGCAGTCGAGGTTGCAGATTGCGCCTCTAGGTTTTGCGAGTAGATGAAATGCAGGAGGGGAGTTTGGGGGAACGGGTGGAATGGGTACGGCGATTCTTTGGTTGGGAGGCTGTGTTTCAGAAATATTCAAAGAAACCGCACCGTCTAGATTGATTATCCTACTCGAGCAAATAATAGGGTATTGGCAAACTCCATCCACTCAATGTTGAGTGGATTATAGTATGAGTACGGGCAAGGATCGTTTTGATCAACAAACATCGATTACAGAACATGGACGGAAGTGGTCTTACATATCGCATGGACAGGCGTACCAATATTTAGTTGCATTTCAAAGAATGATTGACGTGTTATCACGGCGGTGAAAGTCTTGCCTCCAGCAATCCTGAGTCGAACCGTGGCTCCTAGGTCTGTAATCTCAGTTATAGTGCCTGGAAAATCGTTGCGAGCACTAGACGGTACGCTTGTGCTTGATACGATGAGATCCTCAGGTCGAATCTGAAGCATTACCTCGCCGGAACGATCGGTGATAGCGTCAACGACAATGTTGTCGCCGATGTCGATTTCAGCAAGATCAGACGTTCTACGCACAACTAAGCCTTTGAAGATGTTTTCGACGGACGGATAATTTCTGGTCGGGTCCCTAAGCACAACATCGGGCTCACCAACCTGTAGAATCTTACCTGCATTGATGACGCCTATGCTGCCTGCGAGTGAAGCTGCCTCCCATAGGTCATGCGTCACATGAATCATTGTTACATCTGTTTGCTCGTGTATGTGGCGTAATTCTTCTAGAATGGTACGTTTAGTTTCAGAGTCCACGGCGGATAACGGTTCATCGAGCAGGATGAGTTTGGGTTGAACCGCTAACGCGCGCGCTAAGGAGACTCTCTGCTGTTCTCCGCCGCTCAGAGTTTTCGTTCCGCGTTGAGCGAGATGTGGAATTCCTACCAGTTGCATAACTTGTTCGGCAGTTTTCCGTCGCTCCTCGCTTGGAATACCTTTCGCGTATAATCCATACTCAACGTTCTCTCGAACTTTCATATTCTTGAATAGCAAGCAGTTCTGGGGAGCGTAGCTAATTTTGCGTCTCTCGGGCGGCAGATTGGTAACGTCTTCGCCTTCTACAATAATTCTACCATTGCGCGGTTGGTAGGCACCTACGATAGCCTCGAGTAACAAAGTCTTCCCCGATCCTGTAGGGCCGAGTAGTACAAAGTATTCTCCCTTTCCGACAGAAAGTTGAACATCCTTTAACGAGAAGTTTTTCCAGGAATGAGAGAGATTCTCAACGACTAAGCCGTCCAATCACTTGCCTCCTCTCGTACGTTGTATCATCTTGAAGAGAACAAAAATTGCGAGATTGATGACGATCATTAGAACCGCCACGTTCACCGCGCCAGGACTCAAAACGACACCATTCAAAACAGATTCATGTAACCCGTAGCCAGCGTAGAGATTCCAAATGAAGATGGAAGCCACAGCGGGATAGTAAGACATCACGAACAGAGCACCGACTTCGCTCGAAGCTCTGGCCCAAGTCAGAATTGCGCCGGAGACTATTGAACGCCAAATGTTTGGGATTGTTACTCTGAAGAACGTGAATGTGGCTGAAGCTCCTAAGCTTCTGGAGACTAGCTCATATTTCGGATCCATAGCTCGAACCGCGTCTTCAACCTGCTTCACGGTATAGGTCGAGCTTACGAAGACAAGAGTGATAACTATCCCAATCACGTCATTCGTCAATCGTATTCCGTAACCGTTGAAGATAGATCCGATCGGTTGATAGGCGCCATAAATTGTGAGCAACGCAATACCCGCGACGGTGTGAGGAATAACTAGTGGTATTTCGATTATCGAGTCTAAGAATGATCGACCTCGAAATTCGTACTTCCCAAGCAAGTACCCTAGAGGGACACCAAGCAAAACTGCCACGAGCGAAGTCAGACCTGAGGTGTAAATGGTCAAGTATAGTGCTGCGAGGACCTGAGAATCACGTAGAGATAACAGGAGTCCTCCGGGGGTGGAGTTGGCCACTAGGCTGATGATCGGCGAGACGAGAACGAAGAATAAAATGCCACTAAGCACTGAGAGAGCAATTACGAAACGGAGCGGAAAAGTTGAACTCACGCCTTGATGCCGCCTAACCGGTTCTTTGACAGTTGATAGCATTTATGAGTTTATGATTGCCGCAGAATCAAGTGAAATTCCCGTATCGGGAAGTCTACCGTGGACTTCGCCTCAGAGGTTTCTTCAGAGGCGAGGAGCTGCTGGTGAGGGCTGATTGCACTTCGCTTGTTCTGTCGTAGATAGTTACATGGGGATACTTGCTTACTAAGTGCTCGTCGTGTTCGTCGTCGTGACTTGTTGGATGGTTATGCCTTCTTGATTGATTGCTTGGATTATTGGAGCCGGAACTGCTGCCTGATTGTAGATGAACACTGGATTTAGTGGAGTCAATCCACTGGTGTGAAGTATCTGTTGTCCAGCTGAGCTAAATACGGATTTGATGAAGGCTATGGC
>DASQZS010000303.1:0-14570 GCA_035638535.1 Candidatus Acidiferrum sp. | reverse complement strand
GAGTTGAAAGACGGTATGCGTAACCTCACCGTTGTAGGAAAAGTTGCGGCAATGGAACAAGTACAGATTCGTCGACGGAAAAATGGCCCGCCCACGAGGTTCGCTCATGCAACACTCGAAGCCGAGGGTAGAAAATGTAACCTAACTCTGTGGGAAGCAGAAACGGACAGAGTAAAGGTTGGCGACCGAATTCGAATAATCAACGGATATACTACAGAATACAACGGCCGTATCTCACTACAGTCTGGCAAGTTTGGAAAGATAGAAGTTATCGTGCCTTGAGGAGACCACGAACGAAAACCGCGGTTGCAAAGTCTTAAGATGATATGTTACTATTGAAATTACAACAAACCACTCCTAAAAAGGAGAGATATAGCTGACCGAGAATGCGATCTGCCCGAGCTGTGGGAAAGGCGTACTAGTCTTTACCGAGAAGACTGACGGTCAAACTATTCGTCGTTTCTCCTGCGGTCATCGCCATATATTTGTCGAAATCAGGGATAGCTTTGTTATCACTGACCAGCTTAAAGCCGAAGTATCGAGGTCCCCAACAGGGCAATCAATTCTTGACCCCAAAAAGTCACCCGAGGTCGCGAAATTCGCAACGATGGTATCAAGTCAAGTGTCAGCCAAAGTCCTAGAAGCAGTTCAAAACTTTCCGGTGGGCAGCCCAGTAATCATAAATCTAAACGTGGAAGGCAGCATTACAAACCTAAACGTAGGCAATTACGGCCCGATTGGGCAGACAAATATCAGCGAGATAAGAAACTCATTCAATCAGCAGCTGGAGCGATGTTCAGAACTAGATACGGAGACCAAAGCGAAAGCAGTCCGCGATGCTTCTGAACTAAGTGAGGGGGCTTCGAAAGGTAACATTACGCTTAGCAGGGCAAAGGAGCTCATTAGTTCGCTCTCTGCGCCGGTCTCTCTTTGTGCTGACTTGGCACCTTATGTCACTCAGCTAATACAATATGTGCGGGTTCTGTTAGGTATCTAAATGCGAAATGACCAAGAGCATCTGTCACCCAAAGGCACTAGCCCACGACCGCGAGTGCGGTGAGAATTGTAGTTGCAAAACGCGTACCCTGTGCATGTCGCGGTTCTATTACCATGTCTACGAAGACACTCCTCTTGCATTACGGTATTTCTGATCTCCCAATCGATGTTTTTCTGAGGCACCCTTGCTTCCATGAAATTCCACGAAGTTACCGCCGAGACTTAATTCACTAAGTTGGTTGGTACGCCATGTTGAGTATACGTCGTTCGGGGACGGCCGATTCAGCTACATGGGCCTTGGAATTATCTTGGTCTGTCGTCGGCTGTATTTCTGATAACCATGGTCGTTCGTAGATGACGCCCTTACCGGGATCCACCTGCATCGCCATAAACCGTTCCGCGAATTCCGGCGACAATAACCCGCATAGCTTATCGATGTCGTTACTTATCTGCCGAAGCATACCAATACAGTGAAGTTTCGGTAAACGAACGTTTTCCTCAACGAACTTAATCTTATTGACGACGACCTGTTTCCCGCCAATCGTTTCGACCTCCTGATACTTAACCGGGAACTGGTATGGCTCCATTAGGAAGAGACGGACGGTTTCGCTGTACTCCCAACGCTTGCGATCCACCGCCTCCTGAAATACGCTGTCGTTACGTTTCAGAGACTCCTCGGTCTTCTGATCCTTCAGATGCCCTATATCACGCAGGATCGTTTTGTAGGAGAAGTGAAGGCTTGTACTGATCTGAAGGGCGGTGAAGCCTTGGAACATAAGTTGCCAAACCCGCTCACGGCGTTGAATTCTGCTGAGCCTGTCGCATCCCGACCTCTTTGGCATCCTCTAGATCCTCCGAAAAGTGGACAAAAAAGGACATAATAGAGCCGATTTCACAGCGTTCGCGACCTTCACAGACCCATTGTTAGATAACAATACGCCTACGAAGCTAATCAATACTAGAGGTAAATCGAATTCTTAGATCCATAACTAGCACCGCTAGCGATTCGAATCCCTCCGGGCCCACCAAATTAATTGCGCGGAATACATCAGGCTCGAAGTTTGTTTTGGGAAAAATCTGTTAAGCTCGAACGAAGAATCCTCTCATGACGAACATTGGAAGATTTCGTTGATGCTTTAGGCTACAAGATTTTTTACAAGATCTTCGGCGACGCGGTGAAGGGAACGGTTCTCTGTTTGCATGGAGGGCCGGGAATGACACATGATTATCTCCTACCAATTGCAGATCTTGCGCAGTACGGATACAGCGTCGTTTTCTATGATCAGTTGGGTTGCGGAAGATCACAGCTTCCAGCCGATAAGAGCCTGTTCGTAATGGAACGATACGTAGAGGAGTTGGAGGAGTTGAGGCGAATCTTGAAGCTCGGCCGGGTGAATCTTCTCGGATCAAGCTGTGGCGGACAGCTTGCGCTCGCCTACGCGCTGAAGTATCAGAAAAACTTGAAGAGCCTCACTACGGTCGGAGCATTACATAACGTACTAATGACTTTCGAAGAGATGCAGCGAATGAAAAAAGCGCTGCCCTCAAACGTGTACCGAACGATGGAAAAGTATGAACGAGCTGGAGAATATGACAACCCCGAATATCTGAAATGCGTTGAAATATTTTACAGGAAACACGTGTGTAGATTAGCGGAATGGCCTGAGAAACTGAAATATTCTATCGAACATCTTAGCAAACCTGTTTACGAGACTATGAACGGACCAAACGAATTTACGATCATTGGTAATATTAGATACTGGAACGTAACCGACCAGCTACATTTGATAAAGATTCCAACATTAGTGACATGTGGAAAGTACGATGAAGTGTCACCGAAGGTAGCTAAGGACATTCATCGACACATCAAGGGTTCGAAACTCGTAATATTTCCGAAAAGCTCTCACCTGGCCTTCTGGGAAGAAAGAGAAAGGTTCGTAAGTGTTCTGAAAAACTTCCTTGATGGTGTTTCGTAAGCAAATCGTTCAATGCGAGATCAGTTATTCGCTGTTGGTTATCGTTCAAGTTGGTGGGGTAATTTCGTCAAGCTTGACTGTGCTTCTTGTTCGAGGGTTAATCCACAGTTCAGGGTCTTCCCAATTATCCGTAAGTTCAATCTTCACCAAATGACTGCATCGCGGGCATCTGGGGCCTTTCGATTCGAACACTGTATTCGGGCAAATGCAGTTGCATTTGGCTCGTTCTAGGATTAGTGTTCGTCCTTCGTAATGCGGTATGCGTGGAGGGCTGCATGCTTCGCAGATGATTGTCACATCTCCTAGCAGAATAGTCGTATTCGGAAATTTACGTAAGAGAGGTGAGTGAAAGTTCTCTCTACTATGTGGCTTCTCTCTTCAATTCCTTTGCTGATGATTCAACTCGAAGTCCGTATCGATCATGAATTTTCTTAGCCAATCCTTTCATGTCCAATCCGAAGAGCTCGCGAAGCTCCTCAAGCGTGAATTGTTCGCCCGGCGAAATTTCGCTGACCGTTATGTCTTTGAACGTTTTCTTTTTCCTCTCCAGAATATCTCGTACGTGTTCTTCGATGGTGCCTTTCACAACGAAGTTTACTGCTAGAACCTTGTTTGCTTGACCGATCCGATGGAGCCGCGCGATCCGTTGTTGGAGCCGCGCTGGGTTCCATGGTAGGTCGTAGTTGATTACCACATCTGCGACCTGAAGGTTGAGTCCAAATTGACCTGCGTCTGTGCTCACTAGAGCTCTGAAATTTTCTTGATCGATGAAGTTCTTGAGGTTTGAGGATCGTTCGTCGTGCGAGAGTTGGCCGGTGTAGATCAGTGTTGGTATTCCGTCGTTGGAGAGTTCTTCTTGTATCAAATTAACGACAGGAACGAATTGAGAGAATATTACAATTTTATGCCCTTGCTCTATCAGATCTTTCGCCAGTTCCTTCAATTCGGTTAGCTTGGCGTTTTCATTTTCAAGATGAGGTAGGATCTGAACTAGTTTTCTGAAGACCTGAGTTTCTTGCAGATGAATGGAATCGTTTGTGTTCTCTCGTTGTTTGCGGCGGAGATAGCCTGCGATCATGCTGATATCAGCACATGCTTCTCTGAGAAGTGTGTATAGTCTGAGACGATTACCCGTGAACGGGTTGGGGCCTTCAATTTGTTCTGAGCTAAATGCTTCTTCTTCGAGAATGGTTTCTCCTAGGCTCTCCTGGAGGATGTCGTAGATCATTTTCTGGTTACGTGCAGGTTCCGTGTAAATGTATTGAGTAGTAAGCGTTGGGAGTTGCTTGAATACTTGATTTTTTGTTCGTCGAATAGAAATCTGTTTCAGCCTTTTTCTCAGTTCGTGAACTGTGGCAGGGTTTACCGTAGGACGAGCGCTTTGCCAGCCCTGCTGGTCTTTCACCGTGTAACGTGCCAAAAAGTCCTCGTTGTAGCGCCCGAAAAATCCCGGCTTAACCAAATTCACGACGTTGTATAGTTCCCCGATGTGGTTTTCCAAAGGAGTTCCGGTTAGCGCAATCACGTTCTTAACAAAGAGTTTCTTGACTGCTTCACTTGTCTGTGTATCCCAATTCTTGACACGTGTGACTTCATCGAGAATCACCGTGTCAAATCCGCTTTTCAAAATTGACTCGATGTCTGTTCGGAGCAATTCATAATTCGTGATGATCAGTGGTTCATTGTACAATTCATTGCGTTCATTCCACTGTTTCTTTGACGTGACAAGGGTGGGTTGTAGTTTGAACTTCTGTATCATTTCGTCGCGCCATTGCTCCAAAACCGCGTTAGGCGCTACCACGATGGCTCTAGCAGCTTTCTTGCGTCTTACGAGCTCTATGAGAGCTGCCGTTGCGCTAACGGTCTTCCCGAGACCCATTTCGTCGAAGATGCACGCTCTTCCCTCATTCTTCAAGACAAACTGAACTGCTCGTTTTTGGAATGGATACAATTCGACGTTGAAACCGGATGGAGGTTTAATGTGGTTAACTTTGGTTGATGTGCTGGGAAAGTTCTTCAACGTTACGCGGATGCCTTGATCTTCGAAGGCCTCCTTAGCTGCTCGGACAGAACCTGCTTGTCTTAGCCGATAGGCATCATAGTAGGCGCTCCAGGTTAGGAATGTCTTGTAGCTTCTCTGGTCAACCATCGCTCTTAGCGTATCGTCTTGTGATGACTTTACCCAAACGTATCCCGTCGTGTCGTATTCGAATGTCACACTACGATGGTCGCGGATGATTTTGAGTGCTTCTGGGGAATACTGTAGTCGAAGCCCAGCCTTGAGGTAAGTCGCCTTTGCGATTTCAGGATTGAGCGTGACTGGATGATGAAATGCTTCATCCTCATCGTATGGCGTGATGCTCGTTAAGGCGCCGAAGGCGGGTTGAGGAACGTGGAATGGCGGGTGAATCGCTAAAGTCTTGTCGACTAGGACCCGACGTAGTCTCTTCGATCCCGAAGGATTCTCTGCTTTGTTTTCGCTCAATAACTCCGCCAACTTCATCTGTTCGGAAACCAATCATCATTGAAGAAGAAGGATATGAGCATCGCGAAATGAGCAAGCGTGCAGAGAATTATGCTTAAATCGGGTTTTTCCGCATTCCGATATCCGGAGCCGTAGACGATGAGCGGTCGAGCTAAGTCGAAACCACTTGATTTCTTCGATCAAGTCAAATTACAATTAGACGAACTCAGCAAGGCTAAGCAGGAGAGCGAAAAAAAGGCTGAGGAGTACCTGGACAAGCTACGCCATCTTCAAGCCGACATGGATAACCTTCAGAAGATCACAAAGCGCCAGGTCGATACTATAACGAAACAGGCCTCAGAAAATCTTCTACAAAAGCTCTTACCGATAATTGATGCCCTGCAACAGGCTGGAAAGATCGCTCACACAAACAATCCTCTCCCACCAGAAGAGATAGCCGTCGGATTGAAAATGCTCCAAAAACAATTAACCGATATATTACGTGGTGAAGGACTGCAGGAAATTCCGTCGACGGGAAGCCCCTTCGATCCAGCGAGGCATGAAGCGGTGAATTATATAGAAACAGATGAGATCCCTGAAAACACCGTGATTGAGGAGCTCAGGACAGGGTATACATTGAACGGTACGGTCATTCGACCAAGCTTGGTGGTCGTCAGCCGTCCAAAGACTACGCAGAAGAGCGAAACCGAGTAGGATATGCCCATAATGTTTTTGAGCGCACCCTCCCAAACTGCAGTCTGTAATCTATATTGAGGTGTGTTGACGTCCTTGCCAAAAATCATAGGGATCGACCTTGGAACTAGTAACTCTGCCGCAGCTGCAGTAATAGGCGGCCGGCCAACTATCATCCCGAGCGCAGAAGGGACGTCAGTAGGCGGCAAAGCGTTTCCATCCTATGTCGCTTTCACCAAAGACGGACAATTGCTAGTCGGCGAACCGGCGAGACGACAAGCCGTCTCAAACCCAGATGGGACCGTCATTGCGATTAAACGGAAAATGGGCACCGACTATAAGGTAAGCATCTATGGCAAAGAATATACTCCACAACAAATCTCCGCGTTCATCCTTCAGAAGATCAAACGAGATGCCGAAGCCTTCCTTGGAGACAAAGTGGAGAAGGCTGTAATCACCGTACCTGCATATTTCAACGATAACCAACGCCAAGCTACAAAGGATGCGGGCGCAATCGCAGGCCTCGAGGTCGTCCGCATAATCAATGAGCCGACTGCAGCCTCGCTGGCTTACGGTCTGGACCGCTCGGATAAAGAACTGAAGAGCATGGTCTTCGATCTAGGAGGCGGAACTCTCGACGTAACAATCATGGACGTCGGCCGAACCGATCCCAATGCCCCACCTGTCTTCGAAGTTATGGCAACAAACGGTGACACTCAACTCGGCGGCACGGACATGGACAATTCCATGATCGACTACATCGCAAACGACTTCAAGAGCACCACCGGAATCGACCTTCGCAACGACAAAGTTGCAGTGCAGAGAGTCCGAGAAGCTGCTGAGAAAGCAAAGATCGAATTATCAACCGTCCTCACTACCGACATCAACCTTCCATTCATCTCAGCAGACGCATCAGGTCCAAAGCATCTCACTATGACACTAACCCGGGCCAAATTAGAGGAACTGATCAGGCCTACGATCGATAGATGTCGAGCCCCAATGGAACGAGCGATCGCTGACGCCAAACTCACACCGAAGGAGATCGAGAAAATTATCCTAGTTGGAGGACCTACTCGCATGCCCATCGTGCGAAAATTCGTTGAAGATTATATGGGAAAAGAGGCTGAAGCAGGGGTAGATCCAATGGAATGCGTCGCCATGGGCGCCGCAATCCAAGCAGGTGTTCTAGCAGGAGAAGTACATGACCTCCTTCTTCTAGATGTCACACCACTTGCCCTAGGCGTAGAGACTCTCGGTGGAGTCGCAACAAAAATAATTGACCGAAACACAACGATCCCTACCAAACGTAGCCAAATATTCTCCACTGCTGCTGACTTCCAAACTACGGTCACCATACACGTGCTGCAGGGAGAGAGGCAGATGGCAGCGGACAACGTATCCTTGGGAATGTTTAACCTGACCGGCATCCCACCCGCACCCAGGGGCGTTCCCCAGATCGAGGTCAGCTTCGACATCGACACGAACGGAATAATTAACGTCTCTGCCAAGGACCTCGCCACAAGTAAAGAACAAAAGATCACTATAACCGCCTCGAAGAAACTCGCCAAAGGAGAAATTGACAAGATGGTCAAAGAAGCGCAACAGTTCGCTTCACAAGACCAACAACGCAAAGAGGAGGCAGAGTTGCGTAACAACGCCGACAACGCGATCTACGCAGGGGAGAGACTTACAAAGGAACTAGCCGGCAAGATCTCTAAAGAACAAACTGATCAAATAACGAAAAACATTTCAGAACTTCGTGAGGCACTAGCTGGAAAAGATTCAGCTTCAATCAAACAGAAACTTGAGGCGCTTCAGAAGGTACTGCAGGAAGTTGGAACTGCTGCATATCAGAACGTAGCTCAACAGCAGCAACAAGCCGCACAGAGCGCGCAGAGCGCACAAAGCGCGGCTGGACCATCACAGGAAGCAACCGATGCCCAGAAAGAAGCTGTTGATGTTGACTACAAGGTCGTAGACGACAAGAAGTAGACTTAACTTTGCGGCAGATGACAATTGTCAAATTCAAAGCGCGATTACTACGAGATACTTAATGTTCCGAAAGAGGCATCGAAAGATCAACTCAAACAAGAGTACAGGAAATTAGCTCTACAGTATCATCCAGACAGAAACAAGGCTCCTGACGCGGAAGCGCGTTTCAAAGAAATCTCGGAAGCATATGCTGTTTTATCGGATGACGAAAAACGCGCCCAGTACGATCGTTTTGGACACGAGGGAATTGATTCAAGATATTCATCAGAAGATATTTTCCGTGGAGTCAACTTCGACGAAGTATTCCGTGATATAGGATTCGGCGGATTCGAATCAATCTTCGAGAGCTTCTTCGGAGGAGGACGTGGTAGACCAAGAGGTCCTATGAGAGGACAGGACATTCGTTACGACCTTGAACTCTCACTCGAACAGGCATACAAAGGGTTGACGAAAGAGATCGAAGTGCCTCGAAGCGAACGATGCTCTGCCTGCGGGGGTTCCGGAGCAAGTCCTGGCACATCACCAAAGAAGTGCCCCGAGTGCGGAGGCGCCGGACAAATCCAGCACGTTCAATCCGCCGGATTCATACAATTCGCTAGAGTAGAACCCTGCCGCAAATGTAGGGGGAGAGGAATATTGATTGAGAAACCCTGTTCGGAATGTAGAGGAGTCGGAGTCGTAGAACGCGATAGGCGAATTAGCATTAAGGTCCCGTCTGGCGTCGATACTGGTTCACAGCTGGTATTACGTGATGAAGGTGACGCACCGACAGGCGGAGGTCAGCGAGGAGACTTATACGTAGTCATCCACGTACAACCACACGACCTCTTCAAACGCGACGGCAACGATCTAATCTGTCAAACAGAAATCACATACTCCAAATCGGCTCTCGGCGGCGAAGTGGAAGTCCCAACACTAGACGGACCAGCTCGAATATCCCTCCAACCTGGAACGCAGAGCGGAGCCATCTTCAGGTTGAGGAAGAAAGGAATGCCCTCCCTTCGAGATCGTGGACGCGGAGACGAATTAGTAATTGTTCAAATCAACACGCCGGCCAAACTCACCTCGAGGCAGCGTGAAATAATTCAGGAACTCTCTAAAGAAGGACTGTAAACCCGTTCTGGTTACTTTCCTCGTATAACTTCCATGAGTTTGCGATGCGTCGCTTCGCCAGCGACAACAACCGAACCAGCGAAATTTTCCCAGGGACCGCCGGAAGAATTGGTAACCCGGCCTCCCGCCTCTTGAGCAATCAGGCATCCAGCAGGAATCTCCCAGAGCGGAGACTTTCTGAAAACCGTAATTACGCCATCAAACCTGCCTGAGGCTACAGAACACAAATTCATGGCGACGCTGCCCGTCGATCTAATTGATCTCGTGAACCCGTAGAGCCGTCGTTCTATTGCTAAGGGATTCGGTATTCTAGGTTCAGGATTCCACCACTCGAAAATTAACGATGAGTTGTACAAAGACCGAGTGTCTGACACGTGAATTCGTTTTCCGTTCAAATACGCGCCTTGACCGCGACTGGCGGTAAGCAGTTCATCCAAAATCGGATTGTAAATCACACCTACAATGGGGATGTCACGTATCATAACGGCAATTGAAACCGCAAAACAAGGAACATGCTTCGAAAAGTTCAATGTTCCATCCAACGGATCAACCGCCCAAACAATCGGACTGTAACCTCCAAACTTCACACTCCCCTCCTCTTCGGACACGACGGTACTCGGAATCCGACTGCGCTTTATTCTCGACAAAATCAGCCGTTCAGATTTCAAATCTGCGTTCGTGACAATACTGCCCGGATAATCGAATTTGCGTCGAACCGATAATTTGTTCTTCCTGAAAAACTTGAGAAGTACTTTCCCCCCTTCCTCCGCGGCTGTACTCGCGACTTCAAGTAATTTCAATTCTGACGTCAACATAAATCACCATTATCCTGCCTGAAGGCCATCCACCAATGCAGTCTGTCCGTGACTGAGGAACGCCTCAAATAAATCTGCTATTAGGATCAATATCCCTACGACCACAAGAACTGCCCCACACATCATCAAAACCGTGTCATCAAACGTGAATACCGAGCTGAAGAGCCACTGAAATACGCCCCACATAACCAACACCACACCTAAAACGAAAAGAATCCCTGATACCCCTCTTCGCTTCTTCAACCGACATCCGCCGAACTTCCGTGGATGGAATGCTTTAAGCTTCTCCCATGCAGAAACCTGACAACGATTAAGATGTCAACGCTACGAACATTCATCGATAACCACCTAACCTTCACGGGAAAATGTTTCCATCATTGCAAAAACCCTACAACGATGCGGATCATCAAGGAGGGGCGTGGAAGAATCGTCGCTGCCTACACCTGCCCAGACGGATTCGTATCGCAAGTAGTATACTTCACTGACTCGAAACCTGAACTAGAATGGTTTCGCGAATTTCTCTCTGAGCAGGTTGGAAAAAGGAACGTGAGCAAACGAGACATCAGAATAGCGACTCGTTATGGATGGGAGCTTGGAGGAAAAGCGAGACAGGAGCTTCAATCTCAACTCGGACCGGAAGGGAAACTAAAGGAAGTCTATTGGACTCGTTACCCGAAAACAGAGCAACAAAAGAAGAACGCCATCTCGCTCTGCACCGGAAACTCAAGTAAGTCCGGATGTATGAGGTTGTTCATTCACAGCCGAAAATCAAAACCCATCCTCTGCGCCGAATGTACATCAAAAAAGAAACGTTAACTGTCTATGTCGGATTATTTGCCGTTTAATTCGTCTCTATAGAATTCGCTGTTGAAAAAGTCGTTCCACTTGGCTTCGGTCACGTTCACAGCTTCGGAGAAGCCTGTGAAAATGTGACGAACGGATCCGTCATCGTTCTCTAGGAACACTTGTGGAATAAGATAATCTTCTGCGTCATCTCCATATTCCTTGACCAACTTATCAGCGATCTTCTCCTGCTTAGGGTCGTCAATATCCAACACACGCAATGGAACATTTAGTCCACTAGCAAGCTGATTAGCCTTGTCCACCGATAGGGGAACACAGTGAGGGCACCAATCCGCAAGTACAACTGATATTCTAGAGAGCACCTTCAGACCTCAAAATCTGAACTCAAACCGTCCTTCATCAATGATTCGGTGCATTATTGAAACTTTTATTGCCCATCAGGTACCGGAGACGCCTAGGTCAAAAAGCGATGATCGTCGTCGGCGGCTCCTCATGCCAAGACCTGGCATCAAAAGTAGCGGAACAACTTGGAACCAAAGCTGCGAGGTTGGAGATCCGCCGATTTCCGGACGGAGAGAAATACCTTCGCGTACTCGAAGACGTGAAGGGAGACGAGGTTGTGGTAATACAGTCCATACATCACAGCCCTGATGAATTGCTGTTCGAATACCTACTCATTGTCGATACGTTGAAGGATCTTGGAACCAAAAAAGTACACAGCTTCATACCTTACTTCGCGTACGCCCGACAGGATGAGCGATTCAACGCTGGAGAAGCCCTGAGCTTTAGAACTGTTGGTAAATTGATCAAATCTGTTGGAACCGATGAACTCTTCACGATCGATATGCATCAACACAGAGTCCTCAAATCATCAGAAGTATTCGGCATCCCAACACGCGATCTCTCAGCAATGCCGCTTCTCGCAGACTACGTGCTGGCGACGGGGGAACTGGACCATCCCTTGGTGATCGGCCCGGATGCTGATGCGGAACGTTGGGCTAAGCTGGCTGCGGACCAGATCAAGACCGATTATGATGTGTTTGAAAAGAAACGACTAAGCTCAGAATTAGTGGATGTTAAGCCGAGAAAACTGAACGCGAAGGGACGGGACGTTTTGATAGTTGATGACATTATCAGCACAGGCGGGACGATAGTTGAAGCGACGAAAGTCCTACTCGGGCAGGGCGCACGCAAAGTCATTGTGGCCTGCACACATCCGATTCTTGCAGGAAACGCGCTAGAAAAAATTCGTCAAGCCGGAGCTGCACAGATAATTGGTACTGATACGATCCCCGGTCCGATAAGTTTCGTGAGTGTTGCCCCACTCATCGCCCAAACAGTTAGAGGAATATAATTCACCGCGCTCTCTTGGCGTGCGTAGAAAGTGGGTATGGGCAGAATTTCATAACCGGACAAGTTGAACAAAATGGGGAGAGTGCCTTGCAAAATCTCCTCCCGTGCGCCATGAAAAGTAATGGAATCAACGTCTGATCCGCTTCATCGAATAATGTCCTCAGAGATTCTCGGACTTCCTCATATTTCCCGTTTGGTGGAGCTAGACCTAATCGTTTCGACACCCGATCCACATGTGTATCTACCGAAATCGTAGGTCTTCCCCAGATGCTCAGAAGTACATCGGCTGTCTTCGGTCCAACTTTCGGTAGTTGCTGAAGTTCCAAACGAGCGGTTTCAACGTCCTCGCGAAGAATATGACGCAGGTCTCTGGAATCACAAACCTTTGCCAACGCCCTAATCGCCCTCGCCTTCTGTCGAAACAATCCGGCCACGCGAATAGAATTTTCAATCGTGTGAATCCTCGCATGACTCAACTTATCAGGCGTTACACCGATTCGCTTATCCAACATCCTGTACGCTCGTAGGGCTGAGATATCGGTGCAACTCTGAGACAGAATAGTTACGATTAGCACGCGGAAAGGATCGTTTGTCTCTTTAGCTATCAAAACGGACGCGAAATCTTCGTCACGAATGGTGAGCGCGCTGCGTAGGATCGCCAGTATCCTACCTGCTCGAGTTTTCTCTTTTTGAAGAAGAATAGTTTTCAATTACGTTAGGTCTTCATGCCAGAGCGTTTGCGATGAGAATTGTTCGCGTACCATAGATGAGTAGTAGAATCCCTGCCACTATTAGAATCCATGAAACGCCTCGTTCCCAAGCTTCTCCCTGATGAAACTCAATTAAGATTACTCGAATTCCATTTAGAGCATGGTAATCGACGAATAGCAGGAGAACTTCGAGGGTGACAGCCAGGATTATGTTACGGTATACTGAGATCACTGAGTAGGCTCCACCGCTGAAAGCTAAATTCTGCAAGTACGGACCGGTTAAGAATACAGTAAAGAGGTGAACCCCACCTGCAATCACAATCCCCAAACCAGTCACGTAATGAAGCAGCATCTTAGTAGATTCCTTCAAAACCTTACACTCCAAAGAATACGTTGATCGCATACACTGCTGTGGCGACAGCGAAGAGAATGCTCAACCAGAAGATTGCTCGTTGAATCTTTGACAATGATTTCGCTTCGTACGGAAAGTCAGGCCGAGAAGCTTTACCTTCCAGGAACCCAAACTCGGCAAGCGTCAATCGTATTCCATTTATCGTGTGATACGCAAGCATGAAACCAATCACCACAAGCCCGGTGTCGAAAAGTGGGTTATCGAGGAAATGAAACGTTGCAGTCCAAATATCACGCGCCATATCTGTTGACGGAACACTCCAAACCGACAATCCTCCAACCACATTTCCCGTCTCGACTATATGAGCCAGGAAGTAACCTGTGACTACGATGCCCGATAAGCGTTGAAGCGCGTAAGCCCAACGTTCCAAGTTATACTTGAACGGTAAGAACCATCCCCTAAACGCCTTCTTCAACTCAGAAATTAACGGCTCAGTCATCTACCGGAACCCTCCGAACGCAGCCAACCAGCATATAGACCTCAAACAAAAATCATTCCCCAGCCGCCACAAGTAAGTAATCAGGATTCATAAAATAACGGCCATCAAAGAAACGGCTTAGAGCGGAGACTTCCTTAGCACCTGACCCTTATGGATGTTCTTTGGTTCAAAGGTACTTGTCCAGACGACGGTGCATGGCTCGAATCCCGCGCTTTTTATTTCGATCGTGCCATTCGTCTAAAAGTTCTGCCAAGTGCAGATTATTCTATCATCATGCTGGTGATACTGCGCTTTCAATTAGTGGGTCGATTCCCGCAATATTCTTCGCTAGATCGGACGGTACATTGTATCGGTTGGTGAGATATGTTACGCTGTTGTAGCTTACCATGACTTGTCCTTCGTTGTCTTTCCAAATTAATGCTTTGAGCGGTAGATCTAGAGCGAGTAGAGGGGAAGCGATCATTAACGGTGTTCCAGCCTTGGGGCTCCCGAAAATCAACAATTTCGCATCATTCATCTTGAGACCAACTCGTTCTGCCTCTCCGCTATGATCAATCCGCGCGAAGATCGTAAGCCCTTTCGACCGAATATTGTTCTCCAGACGCTGTAACGTTTCCGCCACAGTGTATCTACTGGGCTTGGTAACGACACCATGAACCTGCTTATCGGAACTCATGTGGAAATTAAACACGTGATCCTTCTTTAAGCATTTATTCGGCAATTGGGCGCCAATCAAAAATGCCGCAAGCGTATTCTCTGATTCTGCATCCTCTGACCGTATTGTTCCATCGTAACCCCTTCTT
>DASQZS010000302.1:0-15191 GCA_035638535.1 Candidatus Acidiferrum sp. | reverse complement strand
GGGGTTTGTAATTAATTTCAATCTTACATTTTGGTATGTCTTATTCGGAGGGGTAGTGACTAACTGGGTGACGACCCTCGCCATCTCCCCAGGTTTGTTGGTACTTGGTCAAGTAACTGCGAATCCATCACTAACTCAATTGGGCACCGTCTTGTCACAATCGCAAAACGTGATTATCATAGGCTTGGTCGTAACCGCAGTTAACGTCTTGGTAATGGCGAAGGGTGTTAAGGCAATATTTACTCTGAACAATATTCTGATCATCTTCTCGCTCATCGGCTACGCTGTTACGTTTTGGTTGTTGGCCACCAATAGTGTGGGCGACTTCATGAATGATTTTAACGCCTTTTCTTCTGTTAGCTATAACAACATCATCGCAGCGGCACATCAGTCTGGCTATTCGACTCAAGGGGACCTTGTCATCGGAACCCTGGGGCTTATGCCCTTCATTTTTGGGACAACTGGTTATGGGATGATAAGTTGCTACTTTTCAGGTGAGTTCAAGGCGGCGAAGAAAAACGCGTTCTATGGCATGGTTGGATCAGTAGTATTGTGCGGAGCAATCTTAGCGGTCCTAGGCGGATTGGCGCTTCGTGATTTCGGATATGATTTCTTGGGTTCGATCACGCAACTAGCCTATACCGGATCAACCCAGTACCCATTTCCCGTTCCACCCTTTTTCTATTTGTTCGTGAGCCTTCTTACAAATAATCCAATTATCCTATGGTTCCTTGTGCTATCATACGTGGCGGCGACATTCACCGCACTTCCCGCAACCTATATGCTCACTACGCGAAATATTTTCGCGTGGTCATTCGATAGAACAATTCCAAGCAAATTCTCTCAAGTGAACGAAAAAATAGGCAGTCCAATTTATGCCATAGCTGTTTGCGCACTGATAGAAATTTTGGGACTTGTATCTTACACGTATATCTCATCATTTACGGGGTTGGTGGCTGGTGCAGGTTTGGCCCAAATAATATCGTTCATAGTAGTGGCTGTACTCGCCATTCTGCTGCCGCTTAAGAAGCAATTCTACGAAAATTCTCCCGCAAAGATGGGAGGGCGCATTCCAGTCATATCAATAGTCGGAACGATTTCATTGATTTTCTATTTGATTATGGAATACTTCTATATTACCAACCCACTATACGGCGCGACATCACCACTGATTAACGACACAATCGCTTTTTCAATCATATTGCCCGCCATAATATTTGGTGCGTCGTATTACTCTCATAAGAGCAAAGGTCTGAATATCTTAGACGTCTTCAAGCAAATCCCGCCAGAATGATCAATTGCATCTAGCTTTTGTTCCCTGTAATGACAGCGGCCGCTCTGTCACCGCGGACCTTTCAATGACCGCACCGAACGGAAGGAAAATTGTTGCACATCAATGATTCGCGTCTCCTGAACACCTTGGACGAGCTGAGTGAAATTGGTGCTACCTCACAAGGGGGAGTGACAAGGCTTTGTTTGTCAGACGACGAAGTTGAGGCCAAACGATACATTATTGAACTTATGAAGCGAGCTGGCTTAGAGGTTCATGTCGATCCGGTCGCGAATGTCATAGGTGTTCTAAACAGCGCTGCCGAGACTAAGTTGGTAGCTTGCGGGTCACACGTTGACACCGTTATAGATGGTGGACGCTATGATGGTAGTTACGGAGTCCTAGCAGCGATCGAAGCATTGCGTTCATTTAAAGAATCTGAAATCAAACTGGGACACCCACTCGCCGCAATCGCCTTCGCGAATGAGGAAGGAGTTCGCTTCCCTGCAATGGTCGGCAGTAAGTATGCAACAGGATTGATCACTCTCAAAGACGTTTTCGCGTTACGAGGTACAGACGGAGCAACGTTCGAAGAGGCTTTGACAAAATCAAAACTCGAATTAGAAAGCGATTCGTTCCTTGCAAAACACATACCAGGAACGTATCTTGAGCTACACATCGAGCAAGGACCAGTTTTAGAAAATGAAGGAAAGCAAATTGGAATCGTCGAAAACATTGTCGGAACAAGACAGATTGAGGTTGGGATTCACGGTTCAGCGGATCACGCTGGAACCACACCGATGGATGCCAGGAAGGACGCACTTCTTTTCGCATCTAAAATAATACAATTCGTAAACAAATTATCACTTGAGCTAGGAAAAGGGTCTGTTGGAACAATCGGTTTTCTCGAAGTCACTCCAAACGCTCCCAATGTCATACCAGGCGAAGTTCGGCTGATTATTGATTTTAGAAACAGTTCGGCCAACATTATTGACTTAGCAAGCAGCAAACTAAACGAAATGGTAAAGGACACTGCAAACAAAGATAGGGTTCAAATTAGCATCAGACAACGTGCGGATCTTCCGCCCGCTGACATGACCGACTCTATAGCATCCTTGATTCAGGAGATAACTGATGATCTCGGATTAACATGGCGTAGAATGCAAAGTGGAGCGGGTCACGATGCCATGATAATGAGACGAATTGCTGATACAGGAATGATATTTGTTCCTAGCAAACGTGGAAAAAGTCACAGCCCAATGGAAGAGACTGCTGGGGACGACCTTATTCACGGTGCCAACGTTCTGGCCAATACGTTGATGAAAATTTCGAAGTAGCCTCTAGAGGGTACAGATATCAGGCTGAGCATGCCTACCCAAGTTTGGGTCCTGGTTGGCGAATGAGCGGACCCGTTGCGCAATGCGGTCCACCGCCGATTGGTGCCATCTGGGTATAATCATATGTGATGACTTCTACGCCCGCTTTCTCGAGTAGTCTCTGTGTCTTTGGAAAACCAGCTATCAACATAATCTTACCCGGCGCTAAGGCTACGACGTTGCATGCCACATTTTTTGCTTCATCGGGTGAAACTTCGAGCATGTTGATGTCCTTCTCTCTGAGGTACTCGATGAAGTCGTATGGAAGACCTGCTGGGTAGACCAGTGCTATCCCATCGTTAACGTATCCTAGGACACAGTCTAGATGCGCGAATCCGCCGGCGGGCCACTCCAAGTTGTCTAACCATCCTGGAATGGGAACCACTCTTACTTCTTCTACTGGAGGTTCCACTGTCTTCAGAATGGCCGTTACTTGATCTATTCCTTCCTGATTTGTTCTTGCGCTTCTACCTATGCAAACATGAGTTGGGTCGAGCCAGACGACGTTTCCACCTTCAAATCTTCCCGTACCTCGTACCGTGCCCAAGATGGGACAACCTAGCTCCATGACTTTCTTGGCCCACCAAAACTCTTCGCCTCTGCGGTACGGAAGTGACATTCGACTAATTATCGCGCCTCCATTTACAACGATTCCAGGATCTCTCGGTCCGGCAGGCATCCTCACATGTTGAACGCCGTAAGGTTCCTTCATTAACCATTCTTTCGGAGGGGTAATGTAGTGAAGTTTCACTCCTTCGCCTTTCAGTATATCATGAAACTTGTCCATTTCTTCCTGACATTTCTTTGGGTCAGGTCTTATTCGGAATTGATACCAGGCAAGATGTTCCTGAGGGGGTGCAACTTCTTCACCAGGTCTCTGTACGAGGCATTCTTCAAGTTTGCCAATTTCAGATTGTGCCCCCCATTTCTTACCCCATATTAATTCTAGTTCTTCCATGTAGCTTAGCGGCAGTGGGATCGAAGGTTTGGTCTTATCTTCGAGATACTTCCTAGCCTTTTCCAGAGCTTCTTCTTTTCCAATCATACTTAGGTGTCCAGCTGTCAGATTTCCAGATCTTTCTTGACGGTTTTGACTAAACCGTCCACAACAATATCGAAAATATAGCGTCCTTTCTCCTTAGATGCTTCGCGAGCGCTCCATAGCGAGCCTACCGTCGTAATGGTGTCGGGTGGTGCAGGAATGATCTCGTAATTTACAATACGTTTTACGCTCTCATCAGGCAGTTTATCAGATCTCACAAGGTCCGGTCTCAAGTATTGCATCACAGAAGTTTCCATAACCGCTGCATGCTCTATCTCCCAACCAGGAAACTTGCCCGCGTAAATCTTCGTTAAATGTTCACTCGTAATTACGTCTCCCCAAGTCATTATCGCTACTCTGACATCCTTTCCACTTTCAGCAATCGCAGTTTCTACGCCCTCTGGCAGAATCGCAGTGTTCTCATAATGCCCGTTTAGCAAGAGAAACTTTCGAAAACCATGTCGGATAAACTCCCTCATAACCTCTTTAATCGTCTGAATCAAAGTTGACGCACTGATGCTCGTTGTGCCCGGAAAATTCTCGCCTCCACCACTCTTAGGTCTGGAATAGTACCCATAACGAATGGCCGGTGCAACGACCGCTTTCATCTTGGACGCCATAGCCTTCGCGATTTCCGACGGTATTATCACATCCGTCGATAGCGGAAGATGCGGCCCATGCTGCTCTGTCGAGCCAACGGGCAAAATCAACAAGTAACCCTCGGTTGCAGCTTGCTTAAGCTCTTGCCAAGTCATCTCATCTACAACTTTACTCGTCAAAGATGACATAGCGGCTGTGAGAAGCCCAATGCGAATTTAAGTTCTTTCATGATCCCTCGATATCATCCAGAAGGTACAATGAATCGCCTCGTTAAAGTAGCCAACAGAAACACAACGTTTTGTATGTAGTGTCTAAGGAAACGTTCAAGGCGCATTAGAATATCGGTGATATGATTGTCGAATAATCGTGACGAAAAGATTCTCTACGTTCTTGGATTGGGCGCGCTTCTATTATTCGTGGTCTGGATGATCCTCTATTCACATCTGTATCAACATTGACGAATATTTGAAACCATGATATCGTCAACTAGGATCTAACCGGGTTTCTATAGCAAACACGAGAGACGCATATGATCTCTAAATTTGACGACGATGCCACGACGGAATAGATGCATTTGAGAAATTGTAGGCTAGTTATTGTGTTCCCTTGCTCTGGTTTTACTAGTTTGAATGAGTTGTGATATTTGAAAGATTCACGAGGGCTCTCAGTAACAGTTTTTGTTTCGCTTTGCTTGATTTGGGGGTCCAATTGGTTGGCGATCAAGGTTGGCTTACGATTTCTTCCTCCGTTTACGTTTGCGGGAATTAGTTTCGCAATATCGACAGTGTGTCTTCTTTTAATCACGAAACTTTTCCACACACGCTTTCCTAAGGATCGGTCTTCGTGGGGAGTTATGATATTCTTGGGCCTCACTATGATGGGTTCAGGTTATGGGTTCCAGTATTGGGGAGAGCAATATGTCTCCTCGGGACTGGCAGCAGTTCTGTTTGCGACAGCTCCGTTATTTGTCGTAATTTTTGCTCATTTCCTAATTGAAGAAGAGAGGATAACTAGATGGAGGGCAATTGGAATCGTAATCTCCTTCGGTGGAGTGAGTGTAATTTTTTGGCGAGAGCTTACGTCTGTATTCAGTTGGAATACTCAATATTCACTTTATGGTGCAATTGCGGAAGTCGCAAGTGCGGCTATTACTGCGTTGGCAATCGTGGTTTACAAGCGGTTCTACGCGGACATTGACCGTCTAGCCAACTTACTAGTTCAGACCATAATCGGTTCTGCCTTCCTATCGATTCTAGGACTATGCTGGGAAAGATCTTCTTCATTCGAGTTTACGCCAATTGCCATCGTGACGATAATCTGCCTAGGCCTAAGCACGTCATTACCACTCATTGGGTACTATTGGTTGCTGGAGAAGAGTTCGGCAATTAACGTTTCAACGATCACATTCATTACTCCTATCTTGGCTCTCGTGTTAGGATGGATTTTGCTGGGCGAACAGGTAAATGAAAGCACTGTCCTAGGCGGAACGTTGATCCTGGCCGGCGTCTACCTAACAGCTGGACTTGTTAGCCCATCACGCGGTGGACATCGTAATCAGGATTAATCTAACAATTTCCGTATTATATTAGAAAGAAACGTCGAGATTAGCGTCTGTTTTCGTGTTCTAGATGACAACTCTGTTGTAGAGTGAGAGTGATCATTTTATTCATATACGTGCGGACAAATTAGGAGCATTTTGTTTTGCGATGAAGAAGAATAGGGTGAAAGAGAGGCTAAGATCTGGCAAACCGAGCATAGGGCTTCTAGTCACGACAGGCCACCCCGATCTAGCTGAAATATATGCGAAATGTGGGTTCGATTGGCTATTCCTCGACACGGAGCACGGCAACATTGGAAGAGAGACCCTACACAGTATGATTCAGGCGATCGAGGCTACGGATTGTGTACCATTCGTTCGCGTTCTCTGTAATGATCCTGCTCAAATCAAAATCCCACTCGATATGGGTGCTCTCGGAATCATAATACCCCAAGTGAACACGAAAGAAGAGGCCACTAGAGCAGTACGTTCTTGCAAGTATGGGCCTGAAGGAATCAGAGGCTGCTCACCAAGACGGGCATCTGATTACTATCTTAACCTGCACGAGTATATCGAAAGCGCCAATGAAGAAATAATGGTAATTCCGCAGATAGAGTCGATACAAGCTGTCAACAACATTAACGAAATCGTTACAGTGAAAGGGGTAGATGCTATTAGCGTCGGGTCTTGGGACCTGTCATCGTCCATGTCTACAGACGCCGTCAAATTACTAGGAACCGATAAATTTCCGCACTTAGACGTGAAAACGAAAATTGAAATCGTCTTGGACGCATGCAGGAAAGCCAAGCTGCCAGTGATATCTGGAGCTGCCAATGCAGAAGGAGTGAACCGCCTTATTGATCAGGGATATAGGTTGATTATGATGGGTGAAGACATTGAACTATATCAAGTGTACCGCGAGGAACTATCAAAGATTAGGAGATAATTGTAAGCATAGAGAGCATCACAGAAACCCTAACAGTTCTTTAAGAACTTCAACACTCACGATCAATCAATCGGGCCCGTAGTCTAGTCAGGATTAGGACGCTGTGAGCGATTAGCTCGCGCAAGCCTGCGGACAGGTCGCATTGCCTGACAGCACAGCCGGAGGTCCTGGGTTCAAATCCCAGCGGGCCCGCCATAATTCACAACGATGTGGATTTACGGTTATTCATCTTCGCTGATTATGGTGGTTAGGGTTGATCTGATCTTGTCGAGTTTTCTAATCTTCAAGATCACTTCTTTGAGCCGACCCATTGAGTCAGCTTGAACCTTCGTGACCACATCATAAACGCCATACACAAAATAGGCTTCCTTAACCTCTTGTACCTCACGAAGTATCTTCAAAACAGCGATTTCAGTGCCTGGATCGATATTCATGAAAACGAATGCCGTCGCCACCTCAAATCCCCAAGAGCTTATAGTGATCCAACGTTAAAGGGGATGCCTACAGGCTTACAGAACAGTTCGAATTCACTCTTTGATGTATGAATGAAGATTTGTCTAGTCCACGATGTTTGCGAAAAAAATTGTCGATAGAGCGAAAGGGTGATCTTGGGCGCATGTGGCGCCCGAACGAATCAGCGTTGAACGCTCTAAGTTCTTAGATAGTTTTGACCAGGTTTGCGTCCCATGTCGAATCTTTTTTCTGAGTTGCGCCTTACTCTAATCTTCGGAATGGCGGAATGTCTTTCGCGTGCTGGGACTTTCGGGGTCTGTGATCTGACCTTCCCCGCTTTGGTCAACGAGCCGTGAGTTGGTAACCACTACACCTCCATCTTATCTACTAGAGTAAAGCTGGGTGACGCTATTTAGCCCTTTCAGAAGCAGTATTTCGGACTCCGGACCGTTTTTGGTTGCATCAAGCCGCTACCATTTTGAGAAGCGTTATATTGAAAATTTGTTTCGAAGGGAACAAAGGTGTCTCGTTGGCACGATGCTCCTCTTTCATGTGTATTAGTCCATCTCAGTGGACCTGTTCCGAATGCGGCCGTCCGTATTGTTTCTTTCACACAACCACCCACGGCCACTTGGCTCGGGTCGGCTCTCAAGAAGAGTATGCGGTCAGTTCCTAAAGCTCACGCTGCGGCAAGTTGGTCCTGGAAGAAGTATCGAGTCGCACCCATGGTCTGAACCTCAAGCGGTTTTACGTTGACCACGAGAGGAAAGTTGCCTACCATGTCCCCGACAACGAGGCATCGATGCGGTGGCAGATCGCGAACAATTAGCTTGATCGTATCAGCGTCAACCTTTGCTACTTTCGAGACTACTTCCAAATCATGGTCGTTACTGAAATTGAACAGGAAAATATTATCGGCTTGTCGGTAAATGCTGCTTTGAACGGTGTCTGGCTGATTCGTTACGAACGTTGTGAAGAGGCCGAGGTGGCGCATTCTTGTGACGATATCATCCCAATAGGTCTCACGGAGGTAGAGATGGGCTTCTTCTGCAAACAAGAATAACGCCTTGAGTTTTTGGGTAGAGAGAAGTTCCGTAAGTTTGCTAATCAGTAATTCTACGGTAATTCTACGCATTGTTGCATGTTGATTTTTCATATTCACAATTAGAGCACATCCAGATTGGTGATTCCTGAAGACTTCCTCAAGTCTAATGGAGATGCGTGGATCGTCGGAAAACAGCCCAGAATCCTCAAGGGTGTTAAACCTGGCCTGAAGTGCGTCTTTGATGCTGTCGTGGCATCCGAAGTTCTCGATGGCTCCTCCAAGCGCGGTCATTGTCAATGAATTCTCATGTTCGAGTTCATGCCATATCCGCGCAAATACGCGCGCCGAATTCTCGGGAAGAGCCAATGCGTGGACCAATATGCCTAGCAAAGTACCCAGACCGACTTGGCTTAAGTTGAATCGGAGGTTTATTCCGGGAATGAGTGAGAGGATCTTGGGGAAGGCGTGCACTTGTCTTCCGTCTGAGCCATTCCCAAGATTCACGTATTCACCGTTCACGTCCAATACTACGACCGGAGCCCCTTCGTTAACAAGGCTTGTTACGAGTAGTTTGCTGAGATGTGATTTACCCGTACCTTTTCGTCCTGTCACTATGTTTAGACGGCCGTCAAGCGCGGTTAGGTCCGATCGGATAATTGTGGAGCGGCATGTTGAACCTAACTCGAATGTGTGGCGTGAACCCAGAGTGTCAGTCAGGAAACCTATGGGCATCACCATGACCTGCGAGTGTGTTCTTGAGGGAAGCCAAGAGACTTCATGACTCAATCTGCCGTGATCCAGTGCCCCTCTTATTTTTCCGAGGAGTAGTCTTGTGTCCTTCAATACTTCAATCTGCGAAGATACTTTGAAGGGATCAACTTCATTGCCCGTAACGGCATTTTCAGAAATTCCGTCACGCAGGAGATCTTCTAGGATTCCTGGGATGTTGGCGTATTGTACGTCAATGATCTGGGCGATTAGAGAACGCTCTGCAGACACATCATGAATTAGGACGTAATCACCTTTCGACACGTTCTCTTCAGGGAAGCAGAGTAGCTGAATGTCGTCTCCTTCCTTTCGAAGGATCTTCAATGCCAACTCTCCCAGCCGGTTCCGAATGGTCCAAACAATGATCGGCGTAGAATGGCCTTCGGAATCAATTGAATCCCAAATCTAGCTGCCGCGAAGGCCTGGATGGCGAGTACGTCTGTAGCGGTAAATGTGGACAGAATGTGAGCAATTCTGAGAGTTTCCGGATATCCCTGATCAACTATTTCGGTTCCTATCAACTCATGAAATCCATCAAGTATAGCCTCGGTCTCGGCATTCCGGTCGACATCTATTCTGAACGGGAATCCTGAGTTGGCAAGCTTCCCCACGAATACTCGGCCGAGGAACCGAAGAGAGTGTGAAAATTGTCGAACTATCTGTGCGTCGACATCCAATAGGCATGGTTCTTTGAACGTATCTAACAGGTTTGTGATTGACTTCTCGCCAATTCGCAATTTGGTGTTTTTTGAGATAGCGATGATTAAATTCCTAGCTTGGCGGGCCGCGTTAAGGGTCCGTTCGAGTTCCCTCGATGCAATGTCCGAGGTTCCGACCATGAGTGAGCCGTCTAGGAGGACGAACGCATTCCTCAGCGTTCGGTTGATGCTAAATTGAAGCCAACGCTCGAATCTATCTCGAACACGTCTAAGAAGACACTCAACGTTAAGTTCGTTTAGGGCAGGTGCGATTCCGAGTTGCGCGAAGTCGTCGCGCGTTGGAAAGCTACGGACTGAAAAAACTAGCGGTCCGTATCTTATGTATCGGTATCGATGATTTTCGAGCAGCACGATTGCGCCTCGTATTGCGCAGAGAGAGCCGTCCTCTAAGTCGCCGAGCTTAATTGTTGAGGTGTCAATTGCTGCAACAGGTTTTGTCGAAGGCTTTGGCGTCAATGGGATTATGTTATGTTCGTCAACATCTCCAAGGTCAAGTGAACTAGTTTCTTCCTCGAGTTCCGTGCGCGGCGAGGAAGTTGGTGTTAGAAGAGGATCGGTGTACAGAAATTCTCCGCGTGTTGATTTAATAGATCGCTGGCAGAATTCCATGAAACTCTCTGGAAGTGTCTCTACTCCCAATGCGTCATCCTGGAGGAAGCTGCTGAGTGTCTGCTGTGTTTGGCGGAATGCATTAGGTTCTCGCTCCAGCATGGTTGATACGGATACACATTGACGAGTTCGGGTCGACATAGATCACGAGGCCTTCAGGATTTTTTCGTTCGAATTGCCAATGAAACTTTCTAACTCCATTAGACCCTTCTGTGTGATCCTATAGTTTCCTCTCTCCGCGCGCTCTATCATTCCTGTTTTCTGCAGGCTTACTAACGAATTCCGGATTGTTTTCGGTGCTTTTCCAATCGCCTCGACGAGCTGGTCAATGCCTATCGAGCTCTCTTTGGGTTTGCCAATTTTTTCGATCAGGTGAGCCATGAAGAGAATTATAGTTATTGCGCGATCTGCTGGAAGATCGGTCCGTGTGAGCAGGAACCCGCCGTCGTTAGCGATTTTCGCGTATTCGGACACTCGATCGACGAGCCCCGCTAGATCTGGAACGTAGATTAGTTTCTTAGCGAGATCGTAAGTTGGGATCACCTGTGAAAGGAAGCGAATGAGTTGCGGAAGAATTTCCTCCACTGGACCGCTTGACTCGAAATTCAATCCGTCCGCTTCGATGCGAATATTGACTTGTTTGGTTTGCGCGGTGCTCAAGTCTTTCAAACTCCGAGTTTCATCTTGAGCTTGGGAAGTATTTGCTCCTGGAATACGTGCATACCGAGAGTTGTTGCTCTATACTCTCCCTTCCCTTTCCTTTCAGCTAGGTTTTCTCCGCATAATTCGCTGAGGCGGCCAGCGACCGTTCCTGATGTTCTCTTAGTCAGCACAAGTAGCTCTGAAGCTTGAAGGGTATCTTTGTCCGATTTTCCAAGAAGATGAGATAGCCCTGCTCTTGCAAGATGGACCAGAATTAGCTCTCGGTCCGTCAAATCGTCCGGTAAAACAATTAAGACAACCCCCTCAGGCGTAACTGCCATGATGCCCTCAACTGCCTTTGTGAGCGTGCCCAGGTCGGTTGAGAGAGCTAATCGGGAGGCTAATTGTAGTTGAGGGATGACAGAGGTGAGGAAAGCTAGTACCTCTTTGGCTACGTTCTCAGGTGGGCCTGTGATGGTTTTTTCGAGGTTTCCGTATCTGATAGTGACTTCTAGCGGGTGTCCTGCGCCAGATAGTTCCTGCGGAGAATCCAACATTTACTTTCACTTCACGTTTACTCATACAGAGTATAAAAGTATTAAAGTGCAGATCATACCAACAAGGTGTTACTTTAGAAATTGCACATAACTAGTGCATTGATGACATGAAAAGATGAGATTTGAAGATTCCGCTAGGTGTTACTGACCTTCTTCTCTATTGAAAGCTATGGATACACTGCTCGCAAACAGATTTTTAATACTGTGTGATTGATGTTGCAACTGAACTTGAACTATAATGAGCTGAAGCTGCTGATACTGCGAACCATCCACGAAGGCGGTTCGATGTCTAGTGAAGATGTTGTCGCTCGTCTGATCGCAGCAGGTGCTGGGGTTGAGATTCATGCGGTGAGGATGGCGCTGATGCGATATTATCGTCAGGGCTTGCTGTTACGCAAAAAAGAGGGTGGATCATTTTCTTATAATCTGTCCGATCGGGGATTGCATCGGTTTGAGTGGTTGGAGGCAATCCAAAAGCGAAACAGAAGCCCGTACGGAACATGACGCGGGCTCACGCCGCTGGTCTGAGTTTGGGTAGGACGTCTTGTGAGATCCACTGAATTCCAGCGCCGGACAAACTGTATCTACCCTGCTCCGCGATTAGCTTGCCCTCCTTTCGTAGCTCACTGACTCTTGCACGGATCACATTATCCTTCACAGCCTTCCAACTCGTGCCAAGTAACTCGATCAGAACCGCGTCGTCGATAGCTGATGGATTGGCACTGTAAAGGATTAGACCGATTGCTTCCTTGGCGGAGAGGCGATCGAACGGGATTGTGAAGTGAAGCTTACCGTCAGGCGTCGTTTCCAATATGCCGGTGAGCTCTTCGCCTGGAATAACCGTCTCAGCGGCACGATCGCCAATCGGTTGACTTTGAGGTTGTGATTGGAGTAGTTCTTCAAATTTTCCGCGAACATACTCGAAATCTCCTTCTAATTCTACTTCGAAGTTTCCTCGGCGAAGCCTAAACCGCAACGGTTTCTCAGACAATAGGTATCACTAATGGAATCGGTATGCTGCTATTTCATAATTGCCGTGTGATGTTTTTGGGGATTCTAGAAAGAAACTTATCTAGCGTGACGTAGGGATCAAGCTCACCAGACTTAGAATGTTACTGCGGCCGTAGTCTAGTCTGGTCTAGGACATAGCAACCTTGCGTCCAATGGCCTTCCAAGCCAACGACCCGGGTCCGAATCCCGGCGGCCGCACCACCCAACTCAACAGCTAAACCGGACAGGGCAATGAAGCATATCTTTTTCAATTCAACTTTACCTCGCTATGACAGTGAGAAGTTGAAGAGAACGATCGCTAGTTATCAATTCTCAAAGACCTTCAATGCTCCGCTTAGTTTCGTCTACGATTGGTGTACCGATTACAGCGAAGTGGACCCCAAGATTACGGGAGCAAAACTACGCAGAATAATAATACAGAAAACCAAGAGTAGAGCAATTTACGTCAACCAACCCAAGAACGCAGAAATCGGGACGACCATCAATATCGTCACATTACATCCGCCCGACAGATGGCATATGAGCCTATTCGGCGAGGAACGCGATGGAACAGGCAAATATCATTTAACAAGACTCGGTCCAAGAAGCACAAAACTGCACGTCTCCTTGAAAATGAAGTGGAAGACGCCCCGAGCTCCTACGAAAACAGAGTTTCACGAACGCCTCAATTCAATGTGGAGCAAGTACGCTGCCGCACTCGAAAGAGACTGCAAAAGGAATAAAGTCTGAGAGCGGGGGTGGGGTGCCGTAATTTTTTACGGACAAAACACAACTAATTGCCAGCTCCATAGATGATGGAAAAATCGTCTTTCGCCAAGATCGACAAAGTAGTAAACCGTGAAGATTTGGAGAAGCTGCGCGTCCATAATTTGTGAAAATGATGAGATAATGGATTTTCATCCGGCAGTCGTTCAGTCGTTTTCGTGTGTGTGCGCACCACTAGTACCCCCCCCCAAAAAAAGTCGATCATGTTGCCGAGCCTTCTTTGTCAAGCCTCACGAAGAGAGTGATTGCGGTAACAAAGCTCAGTATTTTTGATGTCGTGTTAAGCGCTAGTGGCACTCCATCGGAAGGGTATGAGAAACCGAACAAAGCCCAGACTGCGAACACGAAAAACACGCCAGCCAAAGCGAACAGCGTGTACTTGGACAGTTTCATCACGGGCGACAGCGTGAGTAGCGAGAACGTCGAAACTTCCACCAGGAAGAGCGGCAGAAAAAAGAGCAGCCTGAACAGCGTCGGATAAGGAGGTATTGCAGGGAACGTCCTGCTCATGACGATCAGGTCGAATGGCAGTTCGAATATCATAGGCCCTGCCATAGTTCCAACCAATGCACTACCCAGCGCAGACTTCAGTCCGTTCTTCCTTGTCGCACACGTTATGATAGCGAAGGCGGCTATCGCAGAAAATATTGTGACATTGCTGATCGGATTTGTGGGTGAAGCTTCAATCATGTGCATTTGGGATAGCTGCACGGCATAAGTAAAGAGGGCAACGAAGAAAGTGACTAACGAGAGACACCAGATTAGCACGATGAAAACGCTGACCGTCTTGCCGGGTCTCTTTACCGCAACGGGATGCTTCAACCGTATACCGAGATACGCGAAAATGACCCCGACGACAAGAACTGTAATACCTAGAAAGATTGCGTCAGTCCCTGCATAGGGAACCCAAGTACCCCACTGAGTCATGAGTCGTCCGTTCCACTTGCTCGATCTTAATTATGATTATCAGTGTGCGAGAGCCAAATTTGAACCGTCGCCGTTCATCAAATTATCGTGTGTGCGCGCGAACCACCAAATTTTCTAATCATCCTCTCCTTCCTTCGCTGGCTGACCAGACTCATTGTCCGGTTTATTTCGTCGGAAAAAACGGAACTTATTAGCAGAAAATTACTGGACTATTACGTGGGTGATTAACGTTCAGTGTAAGAATTCCGAAACCTAGAATTGAATCTCTCTCTGATCTGATATTCGGTCTGGCACTCTCGATTGGATCGTTGTCGTTGCTCAGCCGACCTGCCGTCAATCCAAGTGATGTTGTGGCTGACATTTTCGGATTCGGTTTTAGCTTCTTCATTTTGATTTCTGTTTGGCTTAGATACACTGCTATGGTATCTGCTTGGCCGCGAGAACGCTTCGAGACGGGGAGGATAATGTGGCTGAATATCCTCCTGCTCTTCTTCGTTTCGATTGAGCCCTACCTGCTTAGTCTCATCAGTTTCGGTCCGTCGGCCGTAAACCACGCTATGCTTGCATTCACATCTCAGATTTACGCTCTCGACTTGACCGGCTTGAATGTAATTTTGGGATTGTTTGCACAGGTGTTGACGAACAAAGAGGAAGCGATCAAGCCGGAATTAATTGGCGGGTATACGTGGCTCCGTAATACGCAGTTTGTGTGCGCTGGGTTGTTTGCTTTATCCGCTCTTCCGGTGTTTTGGTATTGGATGATCGAAGGCACTCCACTGCGATTCTATCTTTGGTATGCGATTCTGGCAAGCATCTGGGTTAGTCGCGGACTTCAGCATTTATTGTTTCTGAGTCGCAAAGCAAAAAACATGTGAGAGATAGGTGGCCCCCGAAGTCTCCTGACAAGCCCGCGCATATGGCATG
>DASQZS010000301.1:0-8380 GCA_035638535.1 Candidatus Acidiferrum sp. | reverse complement strand
AGTTAGGGCAGTTTCAGACCCAGAGAGGGCCGCCTCAATCCTCGGCAAAGTCTTCGGCGTCGCATACGCTGCCCCGGTAGACATCGTTCCCGGAAGAATAGATGACGTATTGCAAGCGGTAGTAAAAAACGCGGATGAAAGCCTCGCTCAAGGAGAATCATTTGCAATCCGCTCCAGACACCCCAAGATCAGTCAACTCCCCCGAAGAGAGATTGAAACAAGGGGGGGTGCAGAGGTTCTACGCCAACTCGCAGACCGAGAAGTAATTGTGAATTTGGAAGAACCTGACGTTTTGATCTCCGTGGACACAGCCGACGACTTGGCATTGATTTATCGAAAACGAGTACCTGGGCCGGGCGGATTACCCCTATCATCGCGGTGGAAAATGATTGTAGTACTTGACTCTGGATTTTTCTCTATTTTGGCGGCCGTTGCGATGATGCGCCGGGGATGCTTGGTTGAACCGTTCATTCCAACTTCGCGGCGCGGGTCCAAATTTGTGAAAGAAACACAACTTACTCTCGCAAGGAGGTTAGGTGAATTGGTTCCAAGGCCATACATTGGTCATGTGGTTGACCTCGATGTGATACAGAAACCCGGCATATCGGAAATTTCAGATCAAAGCGTCAGGAAGATGGCTGCACAATTCGCGATTACTAAATTCCGCGGTGTCATATTTTCTGATATTTGTGGCGACATCTCCCAAGTCTCCATGAATCATTATCAAGTACCTACGTTCTATCCACTACTGGGACTAGAGTTTGAAGAGCTTAGCTCGTTGTGTGATTTAGCGGGAATCTCAAAGGATGAGTTCAACGTACAGCTTTCATCTGAGCGTAACAAGTTGAAGGATCCAAGTGAGCTAGCTGACGATCTCGGCGGCAATATCGTTATTGAGAAAGTATCCTTAGGACTTGCCACTGATGTTCATGATCACATCGCATGCTAATTCAACGGCGTCCATAGAAGCAGCGACATTTTTTACGCGTTGAGCGGTTAGAACGAACTCTGGGGAATTCAATATTTTCTCTACTGCTTCATTCAACGTTTTAGTGTTCAGTTCGGATTGATAGATTAATTCAGCCAAATTAATTGAGACCGCACGTTTAGCGTTGCCGTACTGTTCCGTGTGGTCTGGGATCGGGACTAAGATCATCGGCTTGCCGTACACCATTGATTTCATCATCATCCCATGACCCGCACGTGAAATGACTACATCGCAACCTCGAATAAACTCGTCCTGATTCTCTATCCAATCATAAATTTGGAATCGCCCAGAAATTTCCTGTGCAAACTTGCCACTTGGTTGTCCTCTGGACATGACCACGTTGTATTTCTTAGAGAGATTCAGTAATGGATCCATCAAAACTCTGTTCAATGCTTGTCTTTCAATTCTTGGTCCGCTAACGGCAGCATAAATTAGCGGAGTTTGAAGATCGAACCCAAGCGTCTTCTTATCGACTTGAATTTCGTTTGATCCTGAGACAATGGGACCTATTAGCTTCACCTTGGCAGCGTACCGTTTCGGAATAGCAAGGTTCCCTATGGAGATAGTATACGGTGCCGGCAGATCAGGTATGAGTATAACCCTACATCTCACCCAGACAAGTTGGATACTGGTACGGATGAAAACCCAGCCCAGGTTAGCTATTAGGAAGAAGATCTTATCGAACAATGACAATTTTTTCGATGATGGTCGCCTTATGATTTCGACACGGAATTGATTAAGCATTAGAACGACTGGTATCTTCAAGAGCCACGCGGCGATTAGCGACGAGGCTCTAGAATCCGACAAGACAACATCAGGTTTGAAACGCTTCATGAATTGGATTTCAACGATCACTTGACGCAGAAATCGTCTTATCCCCAGGGAAAAGCCGCTTGTTGCTGCGGTCATCTTGAAATCAATTGTGCCATCGCTCGTGACTTTGAAATTAATCGGTACGGCCTCAAACGTTCGCAGGTGATGGTGCTTCGCGTACTCAAGCCCGTCTAGATATGTGGAGAATACTGTTTGGACTCCGCGCCTATTCAATTCCTTTGCTATTGGATCCGTACGCGTAATGTGCCCGAGACCAATTCCGCAAGGCGCAATGTACACACGCAAGGTGGTTATTCACCAAAACTTTTTTTCCTAACTTCTCCTGCGGGCTCGATTTCCTCAAAGATCTCTCCTTCAAAGACCTTTACCGTGATCTCGTTGAGCAACCATGCGTCTGGTGGAAGCCCTGCTTTCAAGCAACAATTCGTCAAGAAATCAGTTCCATCCCATTCCCATTCCACTGCAACTTGTGGGAGCAATAGGCCGGAAGATCTCATTCCTTCAACAATTAAGCCATGTCTCCCAATCTCAATCAATTCGGGTAATGCCTTTCGATTTGCAATTGTAAGTGGTTTTGGGGCTGTCAGGGCAGTCAACTCGATTACAATTGAATGCCCAAATTCTTCAATTGATACTGGTTCGAATCGAGGGTCTTCGGTCGCGGCGTAAATTGCAGCCCTCACGGTTGCTTCGATTAACGGTTGCTCAGGATAAGGAAACCCTATGCAGCCACGCAATGCATGAGTCTTGAATGTATTCAGTGTGACAAATACCCCTGATTTTCTCACTAAGCTTCCGTCGGACGAAGGAGGCTTTATTGTAGTCTTATTCTCAACATAGCGTGCAATTGCTTCTCTTGCCAGTCTCACTAGGACGGTGCCTTCTCGAAGTGTCAAATTCTGAGTTTGAGATTTCTGTTCACTTCTTTTCGGAGTCATGTAGCTTCCTCGCGGTTTCAAGTGTTTGTTCGATTCTCTTCCAGTGACTTCCATGCCAGTATATCTTGGCACAAATAGGATTGGTGCACTTCCAAAAACTCTGATGGACTTTAAAGGTTGTTGGCGGAACAAGCGCCTCGATATTTTCCTTTGAGATTTGTTTGATTGCGGAACCGCAAAGTGGGCATCTAGACAGATCAGGATCAACCGTCAATGGAATGTTGTATCGATATGCGAGAGCGGCTAGTCTCTCGGCTTCAGTTTTGTCTCTGATCAAGAATGAATCCACTCCGCGAGTTACCGCAGTTCTGTAGAGCTCTTCATCCGAAGTCAGCAATATGGATGAGGAGCGTTTAGCTGAATTAACTAACTCGTCATCTTCCTTATCCTTTGCGTACTCTGTTTCATATCCCAAAATTCGTATCCAACGGTTCAGTTTGCCTAACATGCCGTCTATTAGGAAACGCATTAGCCGCTGACGATCCTGCCATTTGACGGACCTACTATCTTGCCATTCTGTGCAACCACTTCGCCGTTCAGAATCGTGTATGCGACGGCACCTTTACATCTCATTCCGTCAAACGGGCTGTACTTGGCTTTGCTAAGAAAGTTTGCCGCGTTGATAGTTGTCTCTGCCTTGGGATCTACAAGTACAACGTCCGCGTCAAACCCCTCCTCTAACCGGCCCTTATTCGGGATGTGAAATATCTTCGCTGGAAGAGTGGAGGTCGCGTCGATTAATCTACGCAGGCTCAGTGTCCCTCTTGAGAATTGAGTGAGTAGCAAGGGCAAGGAGGTTTCTAAACCAGGAACACCTGAGGCAGCTTCCCACACGCTTTGCGCCTTCTCTTGTATAGTGTGTGGAGCATGATCGCTCGCAAGAATATCGATGTGTCCTTTCTTGAAACAACGCCAGAGCTCCGAGCGGTTCTGTTCGCTTCTTATGGGAGGTACACATATTGCGAATGAGCCTTGCTTCTTGAAAATGGAGTGGTTTACGAACAAATGGTGGGGCGTGGCTTCGCATGTCGCGTCGTTTGCCCGACGAATGTACTGAACTGCTTTGGGAACACTCGTGTGACATATGTGAACTCGTACCGCTACATCATTACTAAGTTTCAGAATTCTGCGTACTTCCTTAACCTCGAATTTTGGAGAGTGCGCCTTGAGAAAGTCGGTGATTGATGTTCTGCCCGCTTGAATGCTTGCTTGCTGATGATCTCTTATGGCGTCCCCGTCTTCTGCATGGACCGTCACGAGAGCGTTCGCCTTTTTGGCTGACAAAAACGCGTTCTTGAGCTGCGCATCATCTGCGGAATCAAAAGTTTCAAGCGTCTTATTTAGATACAATTTAAACGCGATTGCGCCATGTTCCTTCATCCGCCGGAGCTCTCTTGGATCCTGAATCAATGCTCCCTGGAAGGCAATATTGGCGAATAATCTACCCTTTGCTTTCGACTTTTTTTCTTCCAATCTAATGCTACTGACAGTTGGTGGCTTGGTGTTTGGCATGTCGATGACGGTTGTGAACCCTCCTGCCGCTGCAGCTTGCGTTCCTGTCGCAAATGTTTCCTTGTAACTCAATTCCATATCGCGAAGATGGACATGTGCGTCGATCAGGCCGGGTATGACGATCAGGCCTTTTGCGTTGATTTTATTATCCGCTTGAATTGTTCGGGATTTACTGATCTTCTTGATTTTGCCAGCTTCAAGCAGAATGTATACTGTGTCCAATTGTTCGCCGATAAGCATTTGCGCTGATTCGATAAGCGTTGACAGCGTCGATTTCCCATGGTTTGGACAATTGAGTCGTGAGCGTTAACTTTCTTCTTCCGCACTCGTTTCTGTATCGGATGCGCACTCATCGCACACAAATTGGCCATTACGTGCCTTCAATTCGTCGGCCCAGGATCCGCACCGATCACAGTAGCCGGATTGTGGCTCTGATTCCTTAATTTTTTCAACTGGAGATATTTGTGATTTTTCGGCGATAACATCAATGAGTGCGGGCGTTATATCTACAACGTCGTTACTGGTAACAATCCCTTTCACCTTGTTGTTCGCGAGTACGACTAGCCTACGAACCTTGAGTTCACGCATCTTCTTTGCCGCTTCTGTGATACTGGCTGATGCATCTACGGTCACTGGAGGCTTTGTCATAGACTTGCTTGCCTGTATTTTACGCGCATCCAAGTCAAGTGCGGTTACCCGCCTTACGATGTCACGTTCGGTGATTAACCCATGAGGTTTTCCAGATTTGTCTACGACAACGACGCAACCGATCTTGTGTTTCTTCATTAGCTTAGCTGCGGTGAGGACGGTGTCAGTATCCTTGATAGTTATGACTGGGCTGGACATTACATCTTCAACTATTACGTCCGGAACCGCGTTGCGAGCTGACATTATTCCCATCGAGATCTTCCAACTCACGCCTTATGGACTTTACGGGAGCCGCGGTTGATACGGGCCGAGCGCGGGGAAGGGTTATCTAGAGAGTTGCGTAATCGTGCCTAGCCGATGCCTGATGTGTGGTTCAGATTGAGTGAGCAAGCAGATTCGAGTAAAGTTTCGATCACGGATAAAGGACCTACCAAGGTCAAAATCAAACCGACTTCCGTAGTTTACTGGTTACGCTTCTTCTTAGCTGTCGGGGCCGGTGTTGCGAACAATTATCTTAACATCAGTACGGCGACATTCGGTGATTTAGCGCTATTTGTAGGGATAGGCTTGGGGGTCATCTTCTACGCGTTATCGGTCATGATAGTTCGTTATGGTTTGAAATACGATGAAACGCAATTGCGCGGTAAGAACAAATACGTGACGATCGGCGGCGGCACATTCATAGTTGTGTGGGTGATGGTATCGGTAGCTCTCCACACTCTTACTGGAGGGGGTTAATCCGTTTTCGTCGTCCGGGCCGCAGATTTAGGTTGAGTTTTCTCTTCTCGCTCTAGATGAATTGTATAGCCTTCGAGAACCTTAAAGTACGCTCGGTCATAGTCAGCATGGAGCGGATTTGCTGCTTGCCTAGCGAACCCTTTGCGTAATTCATCTAACTGTTTTGGCGTTTTTTCAATTTTCGACAAGTAAAGATACTTATCGTTGGTCGCTTTTGCTGTTAAGATGAGCCCCTCGCATGCTTTCAGGTAGCCCTTGGCGCTCTCTGTAGGCTGGACGCTAGCCCGAATCAGATCAAGCTCCTTTTCCGCATCAGCAATTCTTCTCTCAATCACTGCCTGATAAAATCTATCTAATCCCTTGTCAGCCTCCGGAGTAGCATTTTTTTTCTTTCGTTTAGAACCTACGTTTGATTTCGTCTTCTTCAGTGATATCTTTGATCCCCTCTTCAGTTATCTTGAATATTCGTTCCCCCTCTGGCAAATATGGACTTGAGATGAGCCTACATATCCTAACCGGTCCGCTCGCAGTTCGTCTAAGGAAGACTCTTGTGTGGCTAGTATGTGAAACTATGTGCCCTCCAACGGGCTCAATGGCCGTTGCAAAGAATTGATCCGGTTTCGACATGACTTGATTCGTGACCACCGCGCACGCGTTGAATGCGCGGGCCAATCTAACTAGGCGATGCATGTGACTGTTTAATTTCTGTTGCCGTTCTGCCAGCATTTCACGCCCTAAATACTCACTCCTGAAGTGCGAAGTCAAAGAGTCGATTATTATGAGTTTAATTTTATTGTCCTGAATCACTTTATCCGCTTTCTCCAGCAGCAAAGTTTGATGGTCGGAGTTGAACGCCTCAGAATAGATGATGCTCCTGGCTGCTTGAACAGGGTCTATCTTTAAGGTAGTAGCGATCCTAACGATCCATTCAGGTCGAAATGTATTTTCAGTGTCAATGTAGAGAGCTGACCCATTTAACCCGCCTTTCTCTTCGGGTAGTTGGACATTGACGGCGAGTTGATGACAGAGTATGCTCTTACCGACTCCGTATTCTCCGTAAAACTCTGTGATCGTCTGAGTCTCTAAGCCCCCGCCAAGCAATTCATCAATTTGTTTACTGCCAGTTGAAAGACGCCTAACGTTTTGTCTCATTTTAATGAGTTCATCAGCGCGTATGAAGCTGAGCGCTAGGCTCTCTCGCGCTTCAGCGATTACCTTCGCAGCCTGTTTTTCGCTAACACCAACTTGAGAAAGTTCTTTGATTGTAGCCGTGGCCAATGATTCGACGGTATGGAACCCCATCTCTTTGAGTTTCTCAGCAGTTGCGGGACCCACGCCTGGAATATCCTCTATTATTTCATATTTTCTTCGTTTTTCGCTCGTCGGTTCGTTATTCTCTACGGCACGTGAACCGGATGATTCTTCCAAGACCTGTTCTATTGCCAACAATCGCACGCTACTTATTTCAACATTGACTGATCTCTATTCAATTCGCAATAATAATGGAGAGAGCTGGCTGAAAGTGGTTTTATGAGGCGATCGGAGTAAATCCCACACTTGGTGGCCATTGTTGACTATGAAAATCAAACCTACTATGCGTGAAGCGGTCGACTCTCTCGACGGAGCACTTCGAGCACGGAAGCTTGTCCTTCTAATTGGTGAATGCAGAGTTGACTACGACGGAAGAGCGTCATCAACTCTCGACTGGGGTGAAAGACTGACTATCATAAAACAGGACGGATCAGTGCTTGTTCATCGGCCCACCGGTTATGAACCGATTAATTGGCAACCCCCTAAGTGCCTAGTTCGTGTCATGCTTCTCGATACCGGAAGTCTCATGCTAATCGCGTCACGTTCCCAACCAAGAGAGACCGTTTCGATCGAGTACCGGAGTATTGAGTTTACCCTAACTACCGATCTCAGAGATGTAGCCCAGTTTTTTCTACACGTGACCGAAGAGCAAATGAAACAGGCGATTCTGATTTCCCCAGAATTAGTTGAGAAGGGCTTGAAACCGCTTGAAGCAGAGAAAAACCTTGGTGAAGCTGGATTTACCGACATCTATGCGGAAGACGCGAATGGAAGGATCGTAGTAGTTGAAATTAAGAGGAGCGCAGCGTCTAAGGATGCCGTGCTTCAGCTCAAACGATATCTTGAGACGCTGCGCGGCAGAGTCGACAAGCCTTTGCGTGGAATTATCGCTGCACCCGATCTCCGTAAGAGCGCGCAATCAACTCTGGAAGACGCTAACTTTGAATTCGTTCAACTCTCTCCGGAAAGATGCTTTGCTGTGCTTAAGACAATGAAGGATATGAAACTCAGCCAGTTCATGGGCTAGGACAGCTTGCTTAGGAGAATTACGTTTGCCCGCAAGGTTATTTAGCGCCAAAAGGAAACTGGCAACATCTCAGTGATTCCTATTGGAGCCTTCCAGAAAACCTCTCAATCTCCTCGTGAAGAAATTGAACGGTGAAGTAAGCATTAGGCTCAAGAATGACGTTGAATATCGCGGCCGCATGATCGACGCCGACAGCCACATGAATATTATTTTGGAAGGCGCAAGCGAGTACCGTGGAAATTCGCTGACGGCAAACTATGGTAATGTGATTCTCCGAGGTAGCAACATACTCTACATTTGTGTGGACGCTGGCAAGCAGGTCTAGCACTTACGCCAGCAGTGACACCACAGTTGAGTGATCAACACACCGCGTCGCAAGCGGAA
>DASQZS010000300.1:0-11164 GCA_035638535.1 Candidatus Acidiferrum sp. | reverse complement strand
AAGAAGTAAGAAATTACGCACTCTATGCCACTTTCGGCTCAAAAATACTTGCAGAAAACCTAGCTTACGCGATTTGGATTGTTGCAGTACTGGCGCCTGAGGGTGTTGGTGGTGAGAGGTTTACCGTTACAGTGTAGACGCCCGATTGGTTAGGTGCTGTCCAATCGTAGTATGCGGTCGCGTGTGATGCGGTAGCGACGTTTACTTGGACAACATCAAACATCACATAATTGTTGGACCCCGTAATCTCTACCATCACATTAGCGTTCAAGAGCGAATTCGTCGGATTGAAAACAATGATGGATAATTGGACTGGTTGTCCTCGCGATCCCGAAGACGGAGCCGAAAGAAGCAGCGTTGGAGTAGGTGTCGGTGTACCAGTCACAGTCAACGACTGTGCGGGACTGGTGGATCCTGCAAGCTGATTATTTCCGCTCCAGCTTGCCTCAACCAGATAGCTCCCAGGGTATTGTGGCGTCCACGCTGTCGAATATGAACCTGAATTGTCGGTCATAAGCGTCATGAGTGTCGACCAAGTCGTCCCAGAATTTTGACTGACGCTGATGGTTACTTGAACAGATCCGGGGTCTTGGATGATTGCTCCTGATAGCGTCACAGGTGAGCCTAGGTTTGTCGTGTTCGGGTTGACGAGGAGTGAAATTGCGGTGGCTGGTCTGGTGAATGTCGTAAGGGTCGTTGAGGTGGTTGCACTAGTCGTCGTCTGAGTGCACTCTGTAACAGTTGTCGTGGTAGCCGTAACTGATGTGGAAGTCTGCGTTGAACTCGTAGTCGTAAAGAACGTAGATGTCGACGATGTAGTCGTACTTGTAGTTGAAGTCGTCGATGAAGTCGCAGTAGTTGCTTGGATTATGACACTAGTCGTCTGGGTAGTGCTAGTCGCAGTGCATACTTGCCCAACAGTTGAAGTGCTAATGGCGGTACTCGTTGTCGTGGTTGTTGTTCCAGATGTTGAAGTTGATGAAGTTAGCGTACTAGTAATTAGCGTAATTGTTGCGGTTGCAGTTTGCGTTGCGGTCAATGTGAGTTCAAGAAGCGTCAATTGGATCGAGTTCGAATTAGTGTTGGTACTCACATCGTAGACCCAAAACTGTTGGGGACCCGTTGCCCAATTGGAGCCAATTGTGAAAGAGCCTGCTACGTTTCCTGAAGAATTCGCGTTTGGTTCGCTTGTGATGCAAGTGGCGGAAGATGGGTTGGTTGTAAGGCACGCGTGTACCTGGCCGTTGGGGGTGAAACCGGAGCCCGTATACTGGATTGTGTCGCCTTGGGTATAGGTGGACTTGTCTGTGTTAACCGTTTTCAATGATAGGGCAGCCGCAAGATTGTTTCCAATTGGGCTTCCCCATCCTGTTACCGGGTCCCATCCCAGACCTGCATTATAATAACCGTTTGAACCCGATGTTATGTCATGAAAAGTGGTGGAGTACGAGGGGCTGGTTCCAATCTGATAGAGAGTAGAGTCGATGATTCCAAATTCGCTACCTCCACGTTCTTGCAGAGCATCGGCTAGAAATCCTGCCCAGAGGGGTGTCGCGAGACTTGTCCCAGTGCACCCATACCAACCTGCGGCACCTGTAGGTGTCCCACAAGCGTTCGGGTTTGTGTTAGTGGCTGTTGAGACCGTTGAGTAGACCCAAATTCCGTGAGCGTATCCAAGCATCGAAACATCGGGTACTGCCCTGCAATAGCCCGATGGACAATTTCCTGGCTTTAGTCCAATATTGGAAACCTGCCAAGAAGGCTCTGAGAAATATCCACTGTATCCGCCTCCGCTAATTAGTCCTCCAGTCTCGCTCCCGTAGCCTGTACAGGTGCTAGTTCCGCATCCTGCAAGCACTAGGTTTGTAGCTCCGACCGCGAGTACGTACGGATCGGAAGCTGGAAACTCCGCTCCTAAATTAGTTCCGTCAGGCTTAGCACCTTGGTCTCCCGACGCGAACAGAATCGTTAGGCCTTGCGCTGCATCCATTGCCAGTCTTGAAGCGTCATTCGACACCGAGTTGGCGGGCAACTGCATGTCACTGCACGGACCAGATGCACATGTGTCGGTCCAACTGTTCGATACAATTGAAGCAAGATGTTGCGATGCCACATAGTCTACACCATCCATGAGGTCGTATGTAACGAGGAGATTTGGTCCGGGAATATAGATGACCACTATTCCTGCCTTAGGAGCCATGGCGTGAACCGCTTCCACATCCATTGCATTTTCGGATGCCCAGCTCGTATCATAGATTCCCAATAGGGGTGTTCCGTCAGGATACTGAATGTTCAAAGTAACTGAGGGTAAGTATGTGTATGTGTGTGTGTAATTGTTGATAGCGGTCTGAAGGTTTGGTTCACCCGCGTAACCTACAATAGCAACCGTCTCCCCTGTTCCACCGTACTGATTAATCAGATTCGATATGGAATAGCCAATCTGGATCCCTTGTGGGCAATAGTTACCGCTGCATGGTGACTCGGTTGGTACCACTTTGGTATAATTGTCAAGGCCCATTATCCCGTTTACGAAACTCGCTAAATTTGTTGGCATTTTGGGATCAGAATCAGGAGAAAAGAAAGCTACGCTGTTCGTGCCACGATATGACTTCATTCTAACGCCGAAAGTTGCCTCAACGGTCTTAATGTTAGAAGATGCAATTAGAACCAATGGGGAAGGTCCATCCGATACGATGAATCCTTTCTTTGTCAGGAAGGATTTGACCGAATTTTTCTCTCCAGGTGTGGGCACGTAGGGCAGGATCGTACTAGAATTCAGGAACCTTTCGTAGTTTGGAGAGCTCGGATTGTTGATTGATTGTAGACAGGCATTAAACCCGTCGAGATTTCTTATTTTAAACACAATTTCGAGGCGAATAGTTTCAGATTCAGAGAGATTTCCGACATATGCTGCTTTCCTGGATATGACATCAGGTATCACGGTTCCTGGAATCGTCACGTTAGCTTGCACGGGAGTGGATTGATTCGTAGCTGTGTCCGCTGATGTTACAGTTAAACACGGGATCGAATTCGGCTGATTGATGTTGACATTATCGATTTGGATCAACGCATTTCCAGTTGAACCTGGGAGGGACCCTAATGCTAAGGTGCCAAGAACTAGAATTAGGAACGAGATTCTCGTAAAGTGCAATTCCAAGTCCAGAAGCTTTTTGCTGATTTAGTCCATTATCGAACGGACTTAACATTTCTCGTCAAATAGATTGCTTATCGCTTCTGCGTCTTTCGCTTTTTCATCACAAACCAGATGATAAACAGGGCAACTGCAAACAGAGCGATTTGAGTAATAGGGCTAGACAATAAACTTAGCACGTAATAGCTGGAATTTGCTGGCTGAACGCAAGTTCCATTAGAAGTTATTATGGTTCCGCTAACAGTGACAAGCTGATACGTCGGAGCTGGGTTGTTCTCTTCAGTTACCGTTGAAGTCACTGTTCCTAACACTTGCACTACAGTTATGCTGTACCACGATTGAGTGGTGATCGATGACTGAAGAGCCAGTACAATAATCGTTCCACCATAACTGTAACTTGAGTTCAGGAAATTAGAGCCATTAGATGGAAGCAATCTACCAACCACTGTCACTCTTGTCTGATTAGGCAACCCTTGGAATCCGTACATGTCAGCTAGTCCATACATTGTACCATTGTCGGACAGCACTTGATAATTCAGGCCACAAACCTGTCCATCTGCGACTTGAGAGTTCAACGAGAGTGTAGCAAGTACCAAGACCAACGCGATAATAACGAGATGCGCGTAGCGCATTGCGATCACGGCAGAAAAATGTACTCAGCTTTGGGCTGCTATGATTCACGCGCCCTGTGATTTGTTGCTTTCGTTTTCACTGATCGGTTGAAGATGTCTCCAGAGTTCCGTTTTCAAGAGTGTCAATTCTATTGTTGAGTTCGGAGAGTAATTCGGTAAGCTTTGTAGTTAACATGCCCACCTCATTAAGAAGCCAAACGAGTTGTGACGGGTTTGTTTGCAGCGTATTCTGAATATGAGGAATTGAGAATTTTCTCTGGCAATCGTTGCATCTGTAGCGTCTAGATATGCCGCGGGCGTTGTATCGGAATCCGCATCGTGCAATATCCGGGGATGAGCAGTATCTACACTTCAGAAATGCCCCATCAATCTGCTCAGTAGGTACTCTGGAAGTGGTTCGAAGTAGTTGAGCGGCGTGAAGATGTGCGCACGGTGCTTCTTTGGAGTTGCAATCGCAATTCCATTTTCCGTCTCTAAGCTCTATTAGTTTCCAACCTTCATGTGCTGCAACCTTGGCGAGATAGTGCGTTGAAGAAAGCCTACGAACCAGTCCCTTTCGGAATAGTTGGAATCCTTCCTCTCGATTCTTGTCTTCGCTCAAGCATCTATCTCCTTGTATGCTGGACAGACATCTATGAATGGGCAATACTTGCAAAACGCATTAGGTTCAGGTTGGGGCAGTTTCTCGTTCTTCAGGGAAGAATGCAGCAGTGCCGCTCTTTGAGTCAGCCATTCACGACGGTTTCCAAGCGGGACCTCCCGTGGAACTATGTCTCGGTCGTCCGCGTAAACCAGAACGAGACGATTTACCGGAATTGCGTAATTGCCGAGTAGTGTGGAGTAAGACTGAAGCTGAACTGCGTGACTTTCACGCGGAATGAAACCTTTCTCCGATTGCCACTTGACAAACCTCGTAGTTTTCAGGTCGTAGACGGTCGCTGTTTCCGGATCGTAAGCATCCACGTGGCCGACAATTGTGATCTCTTCCTCGTTGTGCAGGAATTTCATGCTGACCTTAAGCTCACTCCAACCTAGGGACCGTACGACGTAATGTAACATTGAACCTCTCAGCTTGGCCCAAGCAGATTCCACCGTCTCCTGAATCTGCCTAGTTCTGCTGAAGTACGCCTTGGCCAAGCAGCCGGTTAATTCAGTTACATGATATGTGTTCGGAAGTGGAGAAAACCGATTCCACGACAATCGTTCCCAGAGGGACGCGGGAAGCAATCCGTTGCAGTCAGCACATTCAGCAACATTTACGCTATGACTACACGTCACAGTTCCTGTGAGTGCTCAAACCTCCATTCGCCTGATCAGCAATCAAGCTACATTTCGACGACTTTGGCGCGACAACCCAAAATCACTCGAATTTCCTCGGCAACCTTCCAAGCATCCGCATTTTTCGTTTCAACGATTACAACCGCCATTTAATATCAAGACCTCCGGACATGCAATAGTGCGAAGCTGTTCTTAAGCATTACCGTTATACCGTCATACCGTTTATCGTGCAGCATCTGAGTGTATCCTGCACCGTGTCGTACGATTTCGAGCAGAAGTGATTCGAGCCATAACTAACACTCTGATAGGCTCTCGTGACCTTTATCGATCGTCAGGCTACTCTGCTTCGGCGTGGTGGCAATGATATTGCAGAACGGGGTTTTCCGCCGGGAGATGGAACTCTCGCTATTCATCTAGAGATTATTTAAATAGCAAAATAGTTGTGATGTATGACATAGCAATTGTATAACAATTCCACTTCTCTATTTCGTTTTAGAATAATACCATAATGCTTTAATTGTCGCGACAGTCTTGACACTACTATGTCATGTATGAACAAGGTGAGGTTTGGGAAGGTGCAGTGCTATGGCAACCGATACATCAAAGCTCTCAAAGAGAATTGATAAATTAGAAAAAACACTTGTTCTGCAATCCGATCTCATGGAACAATTGCGTGATAGCTTCAAACATCTTACGGAAGTAGTCCAATCGCAGACTCACGGATCGTCGCCGAGGCCGGAGGTTCACAGCACTGCCGGAGCAAGTTTGATTGGTGTTTATGAACCTCCAACGAATCCTTGGACAATCAAAACGAGTGAAGCGCTATCAGCAGCAATTAGTGCACTAGGCCAAGGGGTGACGAATCGCATAACCAAAGCGTCTTACCAAACATATGAGCCCACTTTAAAGGCGTTAAAGTCAGCTCGTCAAGGATTAACCGCTACAGCAGTGGCAAAAAAGACCACAAGGAAACGAAATACTGAATCCACATATCTATGGAGATTATACCTCGCAGGATTGGTTGATCGCAAAAACCAGGGCAATAAAGCAATATACTCACTGAAAGATCCGGCGGGCATTACTCAAACCTTCGGGAATAAAGACGTGGCCACTAAACCTTAGATTCAGTCAATTTCTTCTTTAATGCCTCCTTTTTTTCGCTCAATTCGGCGGTTGTAGTACAGATTATCGTAGATGTCTCAAGGTTATCTCCATTCGCTGAGGCCTTGTCTCTTATGTAGACGACTGCCATCTTAAGCAATTCGACATTCGGGCCTTTCAAAAGCATAATGAAGTCGGGCCAACCGAAACTAATGAAAACTCTTTCGATAGATGTTTCATAGTCATTGGCTAGCGATGGATCCTGATTTAACTTATTCAGTAAGGTAAGAGTACTCTCTCTGTACTTCGGATTTCCCTTAACTAGAGTCAATGCATAGGTCATAAATGTCACCACTTACTCTCGACGCTATTCTCTCCGTATAATACTTTTGAGCAGAGTTGATTATGTTCTCCAAGAACTGAGTTTCGCGTTTCCTGCTTTCAGAATAAGCTCTAAAATCGTGATTTGAATCGCGTCTAATACATTCGAGTCTCTTTATCCAAGCAAGATTTACAAGGAAAGTTGGCGGAAGATCTAATTCACAAAACAATCCTTTACGCGTCATTTGCCAGTCAGAGGTTGTCATGGGTTTCACCGTGGTGTGTGGAAGAACTTCTAACAGAGATTGAGACACAAGTTTCGCTAATTCCGTATAATCCTCCATGACGTCCTGTGAAGAAGGGGTGAGTCCAGTAAGGTTCTTTCGGCAAAACAATTTCAGGCTCGAATCGACGTAGTCATCAAGCACGGAATCAGCGTAGAGTAGGCCGTTGCCTTCAAGCACTTCTTTCATGGCTGCGAGCCTACAATCTGTCGGAGGATGAGTGGATCGTTGGATTCTGGAGATGAGTGGGTCAACGTCGGATTCAGTAGAATAAGGAAGCTTGACTGTACTCGTAACAAATGTAGCCGGACAAACATAGGTGCCAATGATATCGCTAAATAATTCAGTAAGCTGTCGAGATGCGGTTGTAAAATCCATGCTAAATTCGTCGACTAAGGGTTCTGTGAAATCCCATAGAAGACTGATTATCTCAATGTTTCGAGTTGCTTGTGTCGACTCATACACGAAAACGTGTGCCAACTCATGTGCCATAATAGCCCAGAAGCGTGCTCTAAAGCTGTCATGATACGGGATACATGCTATGAAGCTCTTAGGGTCTATCTGATAATCAAATAAGTCGAAAACTGAAAAAGGCACATATTTATTCTCGCGAATCCAAGCAGACCCCAGCATTCGCTCCACCAAATCGAAAGATAGCGCGTCGACAGCTTGGTAGGACTTGATTGATGTCCCTTGCTCAAGCTGAGAGATAGAATGCGTCTGTGCTACATTCATGGCACCAGTTCCAGCAATTCGTTGTGAAAGTGAGCTTGACAACCTCGTGATTTCGGCTAGCAAAGCAGTACGGTCCCTCTCTAACTCTCCGTGTTCGCTAATGATAGAATCGAGACGAGCTCCTGGGTCTACCTGGTTGGCGCGATTTAACAAATCCGAACAAAAATTCTCTAAGCTTTGAAAGACCATCGTTGGATAGAGAAAAGGCGGGCATCTTCCTTCGGAGGCATAGTAGGAGTAGACTGACCAATAGTTACGTTTTAGATTCTTAAGAGTTGACAACAGCAGCGATATCGCTGAACGAAAGGTCTCTGAACGTTCCATTATCGGCAATCGTATCTCTGACACGAACATGAGGTACCGTAACAAGCGCATTTAATGCTTGTGAGGAATTCTCTTTTGCTAGGCTGAGCTTCTTTTGGAAGTGTTACGCATGTAATATCTCAGTGCTTTTTCCAACTCGCCACTAACTTTCCGAGCGGAACCAGTCTTTGCGACCACGAATTGAATCCATTCTGTCCAAAGCTTCGGATCAACCGCAATAGAGGTTTTCTTCTTGTTCTCTTCTGGCATGGCTAAAGTAGCCTACGGTAAAAACACCTAAAGGTATTACGGTAGATGCTTACCTAACTAGCTCGAGCAGATTCTTAAGAGCCGAATCCCGTAGTCTGTCAACTATGCCAGCTGTTGCAGTTCCACTCTCGATTGCCTTAGCAATTTCCGTGTAGTCCTTGTTGCGACGCGACAAATAATGGCCCTTGACAAACTGGTTCCATTCATCAATACCTAGAGACTCAGGTTTCGATGTCGATGTCGTACATTCTGGACAATCGCATGGGATGTGCGAACCGTTGTTACGGTAAGCGTCCATGAATGAGTCTCTGTCAAGAGTAACTTGGTAATACGGATCGAACCACTTGCCCCAGGGACTTCTTTGTTGCTTACGCACCCTGTCCTCCCTATCGAGACTAAATGATGTTGATAGAAAGTCAAAACCTCTGCCTGCACAAGCATACGCTAGGTTTCCAGCTTCCAGTAGCATAAAAGTGCGGTTTCTATCTAGACGAGACTTGAGGTCAAGTGTCTGTAAGAAATCTCTAAAGTTCTTGCGCTCGATCACGCGATCCTCTTCGTTCAAGTTCATATACTTGAACTTGAACAGCGTTATCCTCGCATTTTGCGCATCAATGTAATCACGTAGTTCCTCAAGTAGACTAGAATTACGCAACACATCTAATCTGAACGTGAAAGCGTCAGCGCATTCACCAACGACTCTTGACACCTCAGAACTTTTCCGATTTATTGTCTTGGTTAGTTCGAATAATCTATCGTTAGTTATTAGCGGAACCGGCGGTATCAAAATCGGTGCGCCTAATTCATGCTGTCTAACCAGTAGATCTCGAATGAAACGAGTTCTAATTCTTTCGTCCAGCTCAAGTTCCTGCCAAAAGTGACCATGTTTCGCGTCAAGCCACTTTCGGATCCCGGTCTCGGGCGTTTCAACAATCTCTTCCTTATTCTTCTGAACACTCTTTTGCTTAAGATAGGATAATGAATAATCAGTGAGCGCGTGCGGAAGGTTTCGCGTGGAAGCGAAGTCGCCAGCATGTGTTGCATAATATAAGTTCTCTAACGCGGGGTCGATCAAGATCAAGTCGGATAGTGAACTCTTTAGGAAATCTCCCTCAACAAATCGACCCTGGAGGTCAACCTGTGTGTCTGAAATTCGTTGACCCAATACGCGTTGTGCATCAGCTAGGCGAACAACGTACCCAGTTACGTGTTCAAGTTTATACTTCTTCTTCAGTTTGAGATACAGGCTAAGCTTTTCGCGTGAATCAATGCGAATCACGAAACCCGGCGTCAGAAATTCGCGATACCCTAGATGTACCTTGCAGGACCTAGCGATACCTTCTCGATACAAGGGATCAACTGTTAAATGTGCAGGTTCACTCAAACTTTACCATCTTCTGCCTTCATCGTAATACCAAAACGCGATAATCCTTTGAGAAATTCATGGAAGTCACGCACATCAATCATTATTCCACCCAACGTTTGCACAGTTCGCGTCGGATTTGCCGTCTTTTCCTGTATGTAAATAAAATCACCTTCCTCGTTGCTCAGTTTATAGTAAGCGTATAATTTGTCTCGAACCCTGATTTCGAATTTGTCAGCTTCATGAAGAAGGCGTCCATTCTTGAAATAAACGGCAACGCTACCTCTTTGTTTCTTGTAAGCTTCCCGAATCGATACCAAACTTTCAAGATGTCTAGCAACGGTAATTCGGTTAAAATTCGTGACCTTCGAAACCTGCGCTATCGTTGTTCCCCTTTCGGCCTTAGACAAGAGGTCCAGAATCACTGATTTGACATACTGCTCTCGCTCTTCGGGACTGAACACTTTGATTTCGTTGAACGACAAAATGCTGGATGCTCTTGAGAGTGACATGTTAAACATCTATGTTAAACAGACATGTTAAACATGTCACTATCTGATATTTAAACCAGCAAGCTGCCGTCAAGCGTGTAATATACACCCACATTCAAGGGGCGTCACCCATACCCCCAAACGACCCACAGAAATTAGCACAAGACACTATAAAATCACTCCTTGACTCTGACTACTTTTACGAACTAGAACTGAAGCTTAGAATGGAACGAGTCGGCTTCTACCATGACGTCACAGGCAAAGCCATAGACACCCTCTTCACAAACAATCAACTCAAACGCGAATTCCATCCCGTAGATGACCCGAACCCCTCCTTGAGTGGTCAAGCATTTATTTACAAGAACACACGACCGAATCCAACCCCAAAAAGCAATGCTCTATCCTCGATCCTCAAACGGCAAAGCACAAACTCAGCTTCAGGCCTCATGGCCCAAGCAATCGTATTTGTCGCAATCGCTCAAACCATTGATGCGACTCCAGCATGTCACATCTTGCAGCCTGACATGTGCTGGGTGGATGGATACAAGTACAAATTGGACATCCCAATTACTATCCCAAACGAAGTACATAACATCGAAGTAAAGAACGGTCTAGCACAACTAGCCCCAACATCGACTCAAATCAAGAAATTCCTAGCCGGTGGCAACCACGGATTCGTACCAGACCTGATATGTCGCATGGCCACGGTGGGTACGAAAAAGGGACTGATAAGAAAAAACGGGCTGGTCACCGAATTAGAAAGGCTAATTCTGATCGATGTTGACGATGCTCCCACACACTTATGCAAACAGGCCGCTAGCTTGCTCAAGATCGAAGACCGAATTCATTTTAATTCCCCTATAACGCTCGGTTCCAATTCTTACGACGGAGCACAATTCCTCTCCAGTATACACAAAGAAAAGCTAACCATGGACCAATTGAAATCAATCGGTCCTCAGGTACCACAATTCATCCAACACAAAATGAACGGCATGATTCGCCTCATCACAATCAACGAGAGATTTCGAGAGGCATACCTCTACCCTGAAGGAAAGAGAGCGACAAAATTGATTATGAGCCTTCTAATGCAACACTCGTACAAGACGTTAGTGGATAACGCACCACAACAATACGAAATCTCCTCTCTATTCGCTAATGCCGCAGGTACGATAAGGCAGCCTTTGCTTAGCAAGCTCAACGATGATAAGCAAGCCTTCCAAAATCAATTCGACGAA
>DASQZS010000299.1:0-5039 GCA_035638535.1 Candidatus Acidiferrum sp. | reverse complement strand
CATCACCAACGTAATGCAAATTTGTAATCACTCTGCCCTTCACCATCGCTTGCATCGTTTCTGAATCCAAGTCTGCGGTGCCAACTGCAATGGCTTTCTTGAATCGTTCGTCTTGGATAACCAAAAAGTCACCCTTGTTGAAAGTGTCAGAGATCGTCCTTATCCCTGGCCGCATAATCTGCGCTCCATTCGTCACGTGCGGGATCGCTCCCATATCGACTATGATTTTAGGCAATGAATCAAGGACGATCTGAAACCTTAGAGATGGTACCCAGAGATCGTTCCTTCGTATGAGTATTGGCACACCATCAGCAAAAATTACTGAACCATCGCCGACAACAAGTTCCTGTAGGTGATCAGTCGCATCCAACTTTTCCCTAGCAACAGGAAAACGGATCACAAATTCTCGAACTATTTGTTTTGCTTCTTTGTCCTTGAGATACCGCATAACAGACATACTTCACACAATCCAGCCTAACATGATGAATTCACTCGTCGTCAATCTGGTACTCCTGCATTATGTTAATCATAGCCGAAGCTTTAATTTGAAGCGCTCCATTAGCGCACAGAGTTTCAGAAAAACTAGGGTCAGATGGAAATGTCTGCAGTCGCTGACAAAATCTTCGAAGAGAGTCTAAGTAAGATTGTCCTTGTGGAGTTGAAAGGTAGCCGCACAATTCGCGGAAAATTGTTTAGTTACGATCAGCATATGAATTTGGTATTGGAAGACGCCGAAGACGTGTCAAATCCTGACAGTACTCGAAATATCGGCACGATCATAGTGCGAGGGGACAACGTAGTCTTAGTCTCACCGCCGCCGAAGAGATAAATCGAATCACAGATGAGGCGTAGTGAATGACTAAAGGAACCGCATCTTTTGGACGGCGAGGGCGTGCTAAGACTCATATTCGATGCCGCCGCTGCGGACGTCGATCTTATCATATAAGATGGAAAAGATGTTCCGCGTGCGGATTTGGTGCAACGAAGAAGCTACGCGGTTATTCTTGGCAGACACATACATTAAACCGCGAAAGACGAATTAGATAATTCCGTCTTATGATGTACTGGGCGCTACTTCGGTAGTGGGTTTAGCTTCAGGCTTTGCTTCAGTTGGTTTCTTGAAAGTTTCAACGAAAATTACAGTTGCATGTTTAGGCAGGAATTTCTCAATCTCGGCAGTCAATGTTCGCTTGACCACTTGAAGTCCCTCAAGAAAGAATGCTTCCTCCGGGACCTCGACTGTCAAGCTGCCGTCCTCTATTTTAATGCCGAATTTCTCTTTATCGACAGACGAAATCTGTCTATGAATTAGATCCCGTATCTTATCTTCATCTGTCTCTACCTGTCTTTCGACTGTAAGGTCATAGATCAGCGTTCGTCCAGCAAACGGATGATTGTAGTCAACCTGAACTCGACCAGCTCCGACGGCTCTAACCTGGGCCGTTTTTCCGTCGACGTTAACCTGTAATCCAGGTACCGGTGTCAATCCGTCAGCTCGGAACTTTCGTAATGGGACAAGCCTCACTTTCTTAGGGTCACGTATTCCGTAGGCTTTCTCGGGAGGCAGTTCAATTGTATTTGCCTTGCCAACTTCGTAACCGGTGAGGGCCTCATCTAATCCCTTAGGCACCCATCCTTCGCCAACTATGACGAAAAATGGTTCGTAATGTTCCTCTCCGCGGTACAGTTTCGCTTCTTTTGCTACGCTCTCGATTGTCGTGCCGACAATTTCTCCAGTCTCTTTCACTTTCAGCGTGTAGTTGATGAGGAGAAAGTCACCGTTCTTGATTGGCATCCTGTTCCACCTTAATCTGCGGAGTCGAAGCTAAGGTCGGTTGGTTGTAGATTAACCTTTCAGGAATTACTCAAGTGGTTACGTTTCATTTTGCCTTCGAGAATACTTCACGCGCAGCTTTCACTGCCTCGCCTGTAGTAAGGCCATAGCCCAGTTCGAAGAGAACAGATTCTACTGCTGTCGCGGTTGCCATAATTTCGAATTCTGATACGGAGCCCATAATGCCGACTCTGAAGATTTGCCCTTTCGTCTTGCCCATTCCGCCTGCTACTGCAATCCTGTATTGCGAGTCGAGTGTTCCTCGGAATTTCTTGTCTTCAATTCCGTTCGGGTATTTTATTGCTACAACCGTTTTCGAGCGCACCTCTCTGCGGGCGAATGGTTGGAGACCCATCGCCTCCGCCGCAGCGTACATTGCATTAGCGCAGGTCGTGTGTCGCTTGAACCGTGCTTCAAGTCCTTCCTCTCTGATCATCTGCAGGCCCTCATCTAAGGCGTAGAAGAGTGTCACCGCCGGTGTGTAGGGGATTTCGTTATTTTCCATGAACTGTTTGCAGAGTTGAAGGTCGAAATAGTACGAACGTGGGGTCTTACGAATAATCTCCCATGCCTTCGGACTAACCGATATCAGCGCCAACCCTGGAGGGGTCATCAAACATTTCTGGCTGCCTGTCACACAAATGTCGATTCCCCACTCGTCGACAGGGAGTTCAACTCCGCCTTGGATGGATATTGCGTCGACAAGGAATAGGGTGTTGTGTTTTCTGCACAGCTCACCAATCTGCCTTAGATTAGGCGTTGTGACTCCGGTGGCAGTCTCATTGTAAATTACCGCAACTGCTGTTACCGGAGAATTTTGGTTTAGAGCGTCCTCGACTTGGGAAACGGTAACTGCGTTACCTAACTCAACTGGAATCTCGATTCCTTTTCCGCCGAGAAGATTCACGGCTTCAAGAAATCTTCTGCTAAATTCGCCGTTTACTGGAACAATGATCTTGGATCCGGACGAGCATATGTTGCGAACTGCAGCTTCAACCCCACCCGTTCCAGAATTACTGAGAACAAAGAGATCATTTTTTGTACCAAAAACATATTTTGCGTTTTGAATAATTCGGGCATGCATCTCCCTAAACTCTCGTCCTCGATGGTTGATCATGGGACGCAGCATTGCGTTAGTGACGCGTGCTGGGACGTTGGTTGGTCCAGGTAACATTATGAGTTTCTTGGTTTCCAAAGGGCTATCATCGCGCATGCAGCACAGCCTATTCTTGAAAACCTTTTCCCGATATTATCAGAACAAAGATTAACGAGTGGGCAACTCTAGAGTCACGAAACCGCTTAGCTGGTCTTACTGCTGTCAATAAGATTAGGAAAAATCATGGGGATTCCTGTAAGAATCCACTATACCCTGTGGCTTGTATTCATCCTAATCACTTGGTCACTGGCTGTTGGTTACATGCCGCATCAGTATCCTGGGCTTAGCACGATCACGTACTGGGCAATAGGAATCACTTCTGCCATCATTCTCTTTGCCTCGGTTCTGATCCATGAATTGTCACATTCCTATATCGCAAAGAAGAACGGATTGCCTATCGCGCGAATAACCCTCTTCTTCTTCGGAGGTGTTTCCGAAATGTCAGAAGAGCCACAGGATCCGTTGCTAGAAGTTAAGATGGCAGCTGCCGGTCCACTGATGAGTTTCCTAATAGCTGGGGTATTGGCTGGCGCTTGGTACGCGTCAAAGACTCTGAACTTCCCAGTGTCAATCGTGGCCACCGTTGGCTACGGCGCACTCATCAACGCAGTCCTAGGTGCTTTCAATCTTATACCCGCTTTCCCATTAGACGGAGGACGTGTCTTGCGAGGCAGCCTCTGGAAACATTATCATGACCTAATACGCGCCACGAGAATGGCCACCAGAATCAGCGAGGTCATCTCGCTTCTCATGATGTTCGGAGGTTTCGCAACAATAATCTTCGGAGATTTCATCGACGGAATCTGGATAGTGGTGCTAGGCTGGTTCATCAAATCCGGAGCAGAGACAAGCCTCAGTGCAACCCTAGTCGGTGAAACCTTGAGCGGAGTCATGGTGAGCGATATCATGACACGAAACGTACTCACTGTCCCCCCTGACATTTTGGTTGAACAATTGATAGCCGACTATTTGCTGGTTCATCGACACGGGGGTTATCCGGTCGTTAAGAACGGCAAGATGATGGGATTAGTGACAATGCAATCTGTCCGATCTGTCTCGAAGGAACTCCGATCAGTCAAGAGAGTCGAAGAAATCATGGTCCCAATAGAACGAGTAGTAACAGTGAACGCAACCCTCAGCGCTCTCGACGCGATGCAGAAAATGGGAAAAGCTAGAATTGGTAGGCTTCTTGTCGTCGAAGGAGACCAATTGCTTGGAATAGTCACCAGTGGCGACATTATGAGGACCGCACACATGCGCCAAGAGCTAGGTGTTCGAGGAGAGCAAAGATGGACGCCGCCCACGACAATCCCGACGACCCAAATGAAGCACTGTATTCAATGCGGCGGAGAATTAACTGCCGGCATCAAATTCTGTCCACACTGTGGCTCAAAACAACCCGAGTGACTATTTCAGCTGATTCTGAACAGATTTGGTCGTGATTAGGTAAAACCCATTAATTCATCCATGGAAAATTGATGATCCAGAGAACTGGACAGTATGGAACGATCAGTATCGTTACGAAGCTACTTCATCTACGGAGTAGCAGGCGGATTCCTCGCGACCATTATACAATTTATTGGCGCGATGCTACTGAACGTACCATTCCCACCAGAGGCAATCTTCAAACTTCTCATAGCTCCCGTTCCTGGATCCGTACAATCCGTCGTAGTGGAGAATCTTGGAGAATATGCCAAGTACACCGCCTTCGTCTCCGCTTCAATAGCTTATGTCCTAGGCTACGGCATCTTAGGAACCTTAGCGGGGTACTTCAGCTACAAGTCCAAACAAGCCAAAAGTTCACTGATACTCCTGCTCACGTTAATTGTCCCAACGGCTCTAGGTCTCGGACTTGAAACATTAGTGGCATCAAGCGTCTCAATACTATCATCGATTTTTGTTTGGATTTCCGCTGCAGTACTAATTCTTCTCGCGAACGCCGTGAACTCAACTGTTTTTATAAGGTACTCTAACCGCGCGATAATTCAACAAATACCTACTACTCGATCTGCGACGACGGATGTGAAAGCTGTATCCAGTTATCGACGT
>DASQZS010000298.1:0-6711 GCA_035638535.1 Candidatus Acidiferrum sp. | reverse complement strand
GAAGACATTTTCTTGGTCTGTCGCATGGCCGAAATGGTCGCCGAAAAGACGGGCTGCACTGTGGCTCAACCATTTTGGTATGGCTCACATCCGTACCATCATATGGGGATGCCTGGAACTGTCATTATCGATGACGACGCCTTCAAAGCGACGCTTCGTGGAATAATGGCCGGATTCTGGAATGCCGGATTCCGTAAACAAATACTCTTTAACGGTCACGGCCAGGAATATGTGATTCCATCGGCGATTCACCAGTTCGCTAAACGATATCAAGTCCCCGGAATTTTCATCAACTTGAACTGGTGGGCGATCTCTCCTCAACATATTAAAGACAAGGAACATGGCGGCCCCTTCCAAACTCCGTTCATTCATGCCGATGAGGTCGAAACCTCCTACAGCCTCGCACTTTTCCCAGAGCTAATAAAAATGGAAGATGCAGTAGACGCTGACACGTACGGATTCTTGCCGGATCGACATTTAGACAAAGCAGCGAACGCGTATCAGCGACCAATCGCGTGGTACGGCCAAATGGGAGCTTCTCCAATTGAAATTTACGCCTATCCGAAGGGTGTCGTCGGAAAAGCAACATTAGCGAAAGCAGAAAAGGCCTATCCAGGAGTCGAAGCTATCCTCGACTACATGGTCGAATTGCACGATGATATAATGAAAAAGTTCCCAGCCGGCGTGCTGCCGCCAGTAGAACAAGTTACTCAGCGGAGCAAAGAGGAAATCGAAGCGGTAGTAAAGGGACCATTGAAGGGCGGAAAACACATTTACACTATAGCGTATCCGCCCTGAGTTCCCTCTTTAGTCCATCCTCACTACCGTTTTAACACTCTCGCCTTTCTTGTTCAACATAAACGCCCTGTCTATCTCCTTCAAGGGGATCTGATGGGTCACGATTGTCTCAACCGGAACATATCCTGAGTCTAACATTTCAATCGCAGTACGAAAAGTGGCTGCCTGCGTGTGCGACCCGAGGATGTCTTTTTCGTAACGCATTAAATCAAACGGACTGAATTTCGCTAAAGCATCTGGTCTGCAAGTACCCATAACTACCACTCTTCCGCCATGAGCCGACGATTGGATCGCCGCTTCCACCGTTTCAACTTTACCGATGACTTCGACACCAACATCCGCGCCGAATCCATCTGTTTCTTCAAGTACCCGCTTTACCGGGTCTTCTCGAGATGGGTCAATCGTAACGTCAGCTCCAACTCGTTTCGCTGCCTCACGTCTAACTGCCGCAATTTCAACTGACATGATTTTCCGTGCACCGGCCTTTCGGAACAAGCTTACCCAGAATAATCCCATCGGGCCGGCTCCGAAAACAACCGCTGTATCGGACGGTCTCACTCTGGCGCGAAGAAAACCGTTAACTATGCACGAAAAGGGTTCAGCTAGAGCCGCCGTGATCCAATTCATCCTAGAGGGTAGCTTGTAAACCGCCTTCTCGGGAGCTAGCATGTAAGTTGCGAACCCTCCGTTCAGATCCTCCCCTATGCTGACAAGTGTCTCACAAAGATTCGGCCTATCAGACCTGCAATATCTGCAAACTCCGCAGCGAAGATTTGGATCAACCACAACATGATCTCCGACCGCCACGCTCGTAACCCCCTGCCCGACAGCACTTATCTCACCAGCACACTCATGCCCCAAAATGACTGGGGGTTTAGCAGGATGTCGGCCTTCCAAAATTGCAAGATCTGTTCCACACATACCACAGGCGCGCATGCGAATCAGCACATCGTTAGGAGTTAAAATGACTGGAGCGTCCACTTCAACAACACTAACGCTAGTTCCTGTTCCTTTGAACATTGCACCAAACATTTTTGACAAGCTACTTACCTATCTGAGTCGAAAGAGCACGATGCAGTTTAACTGTTCGGTAAGTCTAATTGAGTTTCGATGTTACGACAACCTTCATGGAATCTGGGGACATTGATTTCTTCAACGCTTCTTCTGCAGCGTCTACCCCAAACTGGTGCGTAACGGCCTTATCGAAAGGAATTAGATCTTTGAACGCGGCCATCATTTCGAGAACACGCCCGTAGGCCTGATACGGCATCCCCGCGGCTCCGATGATTCTCGCATTCTTGGAAACTATCCGCGAGGCGGAAATCTTCGTTGGCTCCTCCTCCACGAACGCCCCTTCGACAAGGTACGTACCTCCTAACCTTATCATCTCAAGGCCTTCGGCTAAAATATCGGGTGCTCCGGTGCATTCCACCACAAGATCAGCACCTAAATTGTCCGTTAATTCCATGATTCTCCCTACTCTATCTGCGATTTTCGGAAAATCTTTGACGCTAATTGAATCGGTATTGCACAGCTGATGCGTGAGATTCAAACGATATTCGGATTTATCGATTACAATGATCTTACTTGCCCCAAGCATCTTTGCCATGAACACGTTACAGATGCCCAGTGGACCAACGCCTTGGATGACCACCGTATCTGCCGGGGAGTATCCTTCCTTCGCGTTTGGACTCTGAAACGCGCGTCCGAATGCGCCATACGCGACAGCCATCTGCTCCGCGAGAACCGCTTCCTCATCGTTTAAGACCGAAGGGACCCGGAACATGAAGGTTCCTGGTAGCACATACATTTTTTCCGCCCAACCACCGAACAGGTGTGGAGCTTGATTACAGCTGATTACGTCCCCGTAGCTTCGATGATTGAGGCACCAGGGATATCCGTAGATATTTCTACAATAGTAGCAGTGGCCACAAACGATGTCAGCCGAAATCGCGACTCTCTCACCCTCCTTTAACATGCCGCCGCTTGTCCTCATCCACTCCGCTGCCTTCGGCCCAATCCGCTCGATGACGCCTAGATTTTCATGCCCTGGTATTACAGGGAAGCTAACGACTGCACCCGGTAACCCTAGATTCGTTTGCCCAGAGTACATGTGCTTATCCGTACCACATATTGCCGATCCTAACATCCGAACCAGCGCGGAGTCTGCGCTGATATCCGGAACGGGGAATCGTTCAGTCCGCATCTTCATTGGCGCGGTCATGACTGCTGCCTTCACATCGTTCATCTGTGCAACCCACAATGTCCGGACGCGTGTTTGATTATTAAATTTAAATCTCGGATCGACTGGCTTCGCCCAGAGAGAGCCAGAGCAAAATCTTTTATCGTAACCTAATGGAGCGGCGCTCGATTTTCATTGGGATCGTCCTTTTCGTGTATTTGACCATATACTGGAATTTCGGTTGGGCATCTACGTGGTTGAACACATCTCTGGTAGCACCAATTGGCTATTTACTACAGCTCGTGGCGACACTTCTGTTTCTCTTCGTGATGCGGGATTCCCCCTGAATAAGCTCACATGACGCCAAGTGCCTCAAGGCTGGTTTTGGCCTTTGCGATGACCAAGTCAGTGTCCATGCTCCAATATTTTTCATTGAACAATTCTACCGAGACTGGTCCGACAAACTTCTTTTCACGCAGCATCGTGATTGATGTCCGCGAATTGATAACACCCTCCAATGGGAATAATCGATCGGAATCCCGTAAGTCTACGATTCTTTTCGCAGGCGCATCGTTAACATGGAACGCGTACAAAGAGTTCATTAACCGTGAAGGAAGCGCTTCGATCGATTCGCCCGAACGGTACATGTGGAAGATGTCCAGGACCAGTCCTACTCCTTCGCCCCATTTGTCGACGTATTCGATACTCTTAGCGAGAGAGTTTATGATTCTGCTGTCGTAACTCACGTACTCAAATCCCAAGCGTACGTTAAATTTCTCCGCCATTTTGATAATTTCATCCATGAAACGATCGAACCTTTCATGCACTATCGATCGTTCCGCGGGTTCAGCGTCACTGGGATTGACAACTGCTATTTCACATTCAAGTATATTGCACAGTTCGAATACTCGTTTGCATTTTTGAACAGACCCTTCCAGGTCTTCGTCGCTGAGTATCGGATAATTCTCAATTGCATTCAGGCTCACTACGTTAATTCCATTCTCCTTCAGCATTTGTTTGAGTGGAGGAGTACCGTTCTTGGCGATGCACTCCTCGACCTTTGCGATATCAAATTCCACAAACGAAAAAGAATGTCTCCTTGCGGCCTGTAGAAACTTCATAGTGTCGGTAGTTAGCACTGTTGCTTGGTTTATGCAAGGAATCATTCGTTTTCGCCGGGTTATGCTTAAGCTAATGGCTGAATGGGTTTGCCTTCGTCAAACCTGCTCAGTCGGAATTCTCTGATATCGATTCCTTCGGTTTTGCCGTTCACGATGAACTCTGCCATCAGTCTTCCAGTGACTGGCGAGAATCGGAATCCATGACCGCTGAATCCAAGCGCCATGTACAGATCTTTGATTCCTGGAGCCGTATCGAGTATTGGATGTCCGTCTGGTGACACGTCGTACGGACCCGAATATCCTCCTCTATTTATGGCTGAGGACATGACTGGGTATCTATGTCTAAGCTTTCTAGCCAATCGGAGCGCAAGGTCGTTATCGAATCCGACAGGAAAATTCTGTAAGTCAGTAGGAGTGCCCGGTGTCTCAATTTCGCCTGCAAGCGTATAATCTCCCTCAGGACGCATGTAGAGATCTCCGACAAAATCGTCTATTGCACGTTGAATCCTTCCATACCTCTTCGGCAGTTTGAAGGTGCAAACCTGCTTACGGACAGCGGTAATTGGTACCTCAACACCAATATCGTGTAGTAGCTTCGTAGCCCATACGTTCGCTATGTTTACCACTTTTCTAGCGTTAATGGGGCCTTTGTTAGTATCAACGCCAATCGCGCGTCCCTCTTCAACGCGTATTTTGGTTACTTCGGTTTCGGTTAGAATTCTCACGCCCAATTTCGCTGCTTGATCCGCGAAAGATGTTGTGGTTTCAAGTGTATCTGCGTAGCCTGATCGTGATTCATACACTGCAATTTGCAGGTCGCCTGTAAAGAGCCCGGGTACGAGTTGGTTGATTTCGTCTAAAGATAATATTCTCGTATCTGCTCCTAGGCTTCTTTCGATTTCAGAGATTTTCCTGATTTGAGCCTCACGATTGGGTCCGCTCAGTCCGATCCAACCTGACTGAACGAATCCAGAATTTCCACCGATCCTGTCGCTAAAATTATTGTATATTTCGATGCTCTCAACGAGCATCTTCACGAGTGGTTTACTTGCATGCCATATCCCAACATTCACGATGGCGCTTCCTTTACCGGATGCACCAGAGGCCAAGCTGCCTCGCTCCACCAACATAACCTCTTTGCAGCCTAGTCGTGCAAGATGGTAGGCTGTGCTGGTTCCGACAGCGCCGCCGCCAATAATTAACACCTCAGCTTCGGTCAAAAGGCATCACGATCAGGAAGGTAATGAGGGTGAATAGAAACGATCTTTGATAACAATTTATGTGAGCCCGTCAACTCGTTTGTAATAAATTTTTTACAACCGAATTATCTTGCAAAGTATTATAAGTAAAACTCTGAGATCCCAGTTGCCATGAGCACTGCATCAAAGTCAAAAAAACCGTTAGCTGCAATCGTAGTTATTGTAATTATTGTTATAGCCGGCATCGGAGTCTACTTCATGACTCAGCAACCGAGTTCGTCAAGCTCGACGATGTCAACGAGCGCTATGGCTACGGCTCCTACCACCCTAACTATTGATGATGCTTTTTGGCCTAGTGGTGATTTGAATCAGCTTAGTGCGTTGGGTGAGATCCCGTATCCGAATTGGGCTGCGAACACAGTCTACCAGCCACTCACAACGCTGAATGGAAGCCTCCTGTACCAGAATGGGGATATTCAGGTTGTTCCGGTTCTTGCGACTGGTTGGTCGATCTCTCCGGACGGGACCACGTACACGTTTGATCTACGACAGAATGTGACGTTCAGTAATGGTGATCAGTTTAATGCGTATCAGGTGTGGGGTCAAATGTACGGGTTCTATTATTTGTCAGGGAATAGTTCGAGTTTTCTTAACGCATACAACATATTCAACATGGCGAACGTTACCTTCGGGCCGGCTACGCTTGTGTTGATGGCTCAGAGTGGGCTCATCAACCCCTCCTCTACCCTGATGAGTGTGATGATGAATAGTAATTGGCCGATTTATGTGACGGGACCTTATCAGATTGTGTTTCGTATGAAGACTGGTTTTCAATGGTTACCTCATGTTTTAGCTTCATGGGTGGGGTTGCTGTTTGATACTCAGTATGTTTTGCAGAATGGTGGTTTTGGTACCCCGGTCGCATATAACACCGCCTTCAACCAGCATCCTATGCCTGGAACTGGTCCGTATGTTGTGACGACGGTTTCTGAGGGTTCGTATGTGGAGTTTACTCAGAACCCGACGTATTGGGGAAAGAGCCTTACTAGCGCAGAAATCCAAGCGAATCCATACATTGATCCTGGTCACGTTAAGAACGTGATTATTAACGCTAAGTCGGATGATGTAGCGCGGTATACGGATCTTTCAAGTGGGCAGGCTCAGATTGCTGCGATTCAGCAGCAGAACTGGCCGCTTATTCTCGCTAACCCGGATAAGTATGGTTACTTGGTGATGCCTGATGCGTCTATGGTGTTTGTTGGTATCGCTATGAATACGCATAGGTTCCCAACTAACATTACTGATTTCCGTTTGGCGATTGAGCATGCGGTCAACATAACTGATATCTCCCAACGTGTGTTCTTTGGCCAGTTAGGTCCAATGATCGGACCCGAATACCCAGCTGAGAAGG
>DASQZS010000297.1:0-2851 GCA_035638535.1 Candidatus Acidiferrum sp. | reverse complement strand
ATTTTGATTTCTACGGCATTGTTTTCATGGCTTCCAAAAGTTAAGGTTGATCTGAAGAGGGCCCTCAAGCGTGGCGTCAAGGTGAAAATTTTGATGCAAATTACGGAAGACGGATTAGGGAGAGAAGTTACCGACCTTATCAATTCGGGTGGCGTCGTCAGAGATACAAGCGAGCCTTGGCATCCTGTACGTGGGACACTCATAGACAGCGAGGACTTGATATTCGTGATTTGGGCTGCTGAGGAATCTGAACGATATTGGAACCCAATTGTGTACACTCCTAATCATACGAAGAACCAGGGCTTGATCAGGCTTTTCCGCGAATCATTTCTCTTCAGATGGAATAATGCGAAGCGAGTCCAATGAAAGTTTGGATTGATATTCTAACTCCAAAACAGGCAAACCTGTTCACGGAACTTCATCACAGGTTACAAACAAAGGGTGTGAAAACCTTACTCACCACTCGTGAATATAGAGAGGTGAACGAACTCTTGACTTTGAAAGGGGTCAAGTCTGTATCAGTAGGACGCCACGGAGGTGCTGGACTTGAGGAGAAACTCGTCGAAAGTGCCAGGCGCATTCAGGCGTTATCCAAGCTCATTAAAGAAGAGTCACCAGATATCGCCATCTCTTTCTCGTCACCCGAAGCAGCTAGAGTAGCCTTCGGATTAGGTATACCCCACTACTGTATCAGCGATTCGCCACACGCTGAGGCCGTAAGCAAACTGACGATTCCACTTTCTCAAAAACTCTTCACGCCATGGATCATCCCGTTGTACGCATGGAAGAAATATGCGATAGGCCCACGAGACATCGTCCGGTATCGCGGTCTTGATCCTGCGGCTTGGCTTGACAGCTATAAGCCGAACAGTAGAGCGTTAGACTCACTCAACATCGACCTTCAAAAACCGATTGTCGTCATTCGGACACCAGAGGAATTCGCGGCCTACCTATCAGGTCATGCTGCTTCAGGTAGAGCTCCAGAGATTATTGAAAAGATAATTGAAAATCATGGAAACGAAGTCCAAATTGTCGCATTACCCAGGTACGAGACTCAGGGCGAGAAACTTACCAAGCGTTTTGGCAGTAAAATAATCGTATGTGAACACGTTGTTGATGCGATTTCCTTACTCTCAGTATCCACAGTTTTCATCGGCGGAGGCGGTACGATGACCGCTGAAGCTGCGTTGCTCGGAGTTCCCGTTATTTCTTACTATCCAGGAAATCCGACGTTTGTAGAAAAATTTCTCATAAACTGCGGCTTAGTGGAACGATTCCACGACGCAGGGCGCGTAGCTCAACGAACGATTGCAATATCCCAGAGCACGGAATTTCGCGAATTCTACCGGAAAAGATCAATGAAGCTGCGAAAAAGTATGGAAGATCCGTTAAGCATTATCATCAAACGAGTAATCAAGAAGTAGACTTTTTACGTTCAATGGTACGCCAGAAGTAGTAATTGGTCATTCTCTTCCACGCTATAAGCCAACCAAAGAGAATGGCGCCCGATACTAAGATTCGAACACCGTCATTTATCAAAGTAAGAAGAAGGTTGGATGTGCCAAAGTTTATCCCGAAAACTATTCTTGAAATGAGAAAAGCTCCAAGAAGCAGCATTAACCACACAAAGACTTCTATGAGAGCTAAGGGAAGAAGTCTTCTCAAATTCGACCACCCAGTGTGATAACGTAAGTAAGAACCGCCAACAGGGACGAGATTAAGGTAAGAAACATCATCCCTTTGACAACGTCACGTTCGTCCAGGGACCCAGCTGCTAATATGAGTCGGGCTAGAGTAATCGGCGCTCCTCGCTCCCCGCTTGCTTGCAGCATCCCGTTTTGCAGAAGCCACGTTGGTCTTTTACTAATCTCACGTCTTTCGTAAAGCCTTCCAACAGAGGACAACCCATAAAATGCGTTCATAATCTGTGGAATCAAGGCCACCATCATGACCGCCTCGATTCCTCCCATTACAGCAATCGCCGCAATGGCAGCCCCTACAGCTAAACTGCCAGTGTCACCATCGAAGACCTTCGCCGGAAATCGATTATAGTAATAAAAAGCAAGCATCACGGCAAGTAGGCCGGCTGAAAGGGAAGCGAGTTCAGTCTTCCCTGCGACGAAAAGAACCACAGTAGACATTAGCGAGATTATTCCGACGGTTCCCGCCATGGATCCATTCATTACATCCATCATGTTAACGGCGTTGGAGCAGACAGCGACTCCAAGAGGGATGAGAAATGGATAGACAAACGACATCCTCACGGGACCCAACAGCGGTATCACTGGAGACGAGTTGTAAGTTCTAAGGATAACAATCGGGAGACAGGCTAACGCCGTAAGAACGGGTTTTGTCCGCGGACCAAGCGGATGCAAATCGTCGACAATTCCGATCACGCCGCCTATCAGTACAGTGCCGATGAATGCAGTTACGTAAATGTAAGTTCCCGGGAAGAACAGAACGTAGCACAGAGAAGCAGAGAGAAGCCCGATCAATATCGCTAAGCCGCACATTTCGGGGACTTCGGTCTTCGATACTTTGTGCACATCTCTCCCAACAATTCCCTTTCGCTTCATCATCTTCGCGACAAGCGGGGTCGCTACAAATGTTACAAGAAAAGCGACACCGAAATTTAGCAAGACACTCGTGAGTTGAAAATCGCTATCCGACATGTCTCTTTGAGTCCTTTATTATGTGTGAAAGCTTGCTCTTGTAATCATTCACTATCCTCAGAGCTTTACCTTTTGTAGGCGCTTCAACGAGTATACGGAATATAGGTTCGGTTCCACTGGGTCGAATCAGAATCCAGGACTTCGGCGAAAACCACATTTTGATTCCATCGATATCCAAA
>DASQZS010000296.1:0-4766 GCA_035638535.1 Candidatus Acidiferrum sp. | reverse complement strand
CCAGCTGAGTACGCCTCAAAGTTGCGTCGTCTGACAGGGGAGAAACCGTCCAACATCATGCTAAGGCGGATTGAGGATTTGCTTTGCGAGAAGGTTGGAGTGCAAAAACGTGAGTGGAAGAGTTTTGCAGAATGTGTAGACGCCGTCAAGTCGAAACTTTCAGTTTAAGCATTCACCATTGACCCAATCTTGCCCTTCAACTGATAGCTATTGCGCGTCTTTGTTCATCCAGACCTAATGCGAAGCAGAGGTACCCCGAGAATTGAATCAGCTCGATGGGATTACCTGAATAATACCAGCCTTGCAAAGTACCTAAACTGAAAGAGATATCGGCCAACGCACTCAAGAGCAGGCCAACAGAAATCCAAACCCATGCGTGGGCCATCTTTCCTCCTCTAAAAACGAAGAGCATGAAAACAGCAAGCACGACAAGCATCGAATCAAGAACTGGATATGTCACATCGAAACTCTTCGTCAGGAAATCCTCAGTCGACGTAAGCAACGGACCTATGAGAAAAGCGTACGTCAGCCCAAGAAAAAGCAGGCCCACACCCAAGGCGATTAAAGCTCTCTGTTTATTGAGGGCCGAACGGAAGGTCCAAAGAAATTGAATGATGCCTACCGCAATGGGAAAGTAAGCTGCCAAGTAGAAAACATCGGCGATAGATGGGTAAGGGATTCTAGTTTGAAGAATAGTCTCATAGATAGTCCACGTCGCGTCTCCCAAGAACCATAAGAGAAAACCAAAAAATAGTCCCGCATGCACAAGCCCGAACTTGCCTCGAAACCCCCAATGACGGGCCGCTAAAAACGCAAGGATCGTGATGCTTCCAGATGCTAACGAAAATATGACGTCTGTCGCAGGAGCTAGAAGAGCTGACGATTGCAACAGGAAATAAGCTATAGCGGCTAAAACCCAGACAACTATGGCGACAAGATACCGGGTTTGCATCCAGCCACATCTGAGTTCTAGAGTCTTAGCTCTAATGCTTAGCGGTCGCATCGTAAACCGTCCGACCTTCCTTAATCGTTTCAAGAATCTTGATCTCGTGAATCGTTTCCGGAGCCCCTTTTGTTGGATTCCTAGATAGCACTACGAAGTCAGCTAACTTTCCCGGCTCAATTGATCCTTTGCGGTTCTCCTCGAAGTGCTGATAGGCGGACCAGAGAGTCATAGCCTTCAACGCAATCATCACCGGCACACGATGAGAGGGACCGAGAATATCTCTACTCCGAGTGCGTCTTGTAACCGTGGCCTCCAATACCCGCATCGAATCAGGCTTCGCGACTGGGGCGTCATGGTGCGAAGTGAACTTCATCCCTCGACTCATCATCCACCCGGTCGGCGAAATATCATCCGCCCGTTCCGGTCCAACGGTTTGTTCACGGTGCCAGTCTCCCCAATAGAACGTATGCATCGGAAACAGCGAAGGAAAGATTCCCAGCACCTTCAACGGATCCACCTGATCTTCACGGAGAAACTGGCCGTGGATCAGAACTGGGCGACGGTCACTGAGTCCATGTTTTTTGGTTGCCTCACGAATCGCCGCAATATACAGATCGATAGCCGCCTCCCCATTCGCGTGCGCCAAAACCTGCCAACCGTTAGCGAACGCGTCATCAACCGCCTTCAACACCTCCTTATTCGAAGCTGAGGGATAGCCTGCGTAATCTGCGGTGTAGCCTTCTGGGGGTACATAGTATGGACGATCTCGCCATGCAGTCTTACCTTGAGGGGAACCGTCCACGATTATTTTTCCGCCGCCCACACGAAAATGATTCGAATACTCTCGACTGAGCCATGGTTTAGCGATCACCTTCTGATCAGTTAGGAGATCGGGATAAGCGACAACATCAATCGGCAACCCTCCCTTCTGTGCGACACCCGCCATAACCTCAACCTGCAACACCGACGCCCGACCCTCCTGCGCGGTCGTATATCCGTAGCTGGCGTACATGACGACGCCTTTCAGGAACATCGTCTCCATGAAATCTTTGGGTTGATCAAACAGTTTAGCCAACACGAGAAAGTGGGCGGTTTCCTCAAGCACGCCGTTCGGTGTGCGACCATCAGCCTCCCTTCTAATCACGCCGCCTTTCGGATTCTCGGTTGCGGCTGTGATGTTGCATAATTGGAGTGCTTTGCTATTGCAGACGCCTAAGTGGCCTGACGGGTGGATTATGTAGATGGGCAGGTCTTTGGAGACTGCGTCCAATTCGTTTCGGTTGGGTGGGCGCTGTTCGGCGAGTTGAGATTCATCGTAACCGAACCCTACGATCCAACCCATCAGCTTCACTATATCCGCATGCTCCACCGAATATGCACGTAAGATCCGCTGTAACGCCGGAATGTCGCTTCCTTCGCCGTCAGGTGTCGGTAGTAGGTTGGCGAAAGTGGCCTGACCGCCCACACCGTAAACGTGGCTGTGTGCATCAACAAAACCCGGTATCAGAGTCTTGCCGTTAAGATTCACGAGTTTCGTGCCTTCACCCATTAACCTGAAAATATCATCCTTGCCGCCTACTCCGAGAATCAACCCGTTCTTAACGGCTACTGCTTCGGCGGTGGGTTGGTTGTCATTCATGGTGATGACGTCGCCGCCGTAGTAGATAGTTTCAGCCGACTTTCCAGACGGATCCATAATGTCACTAACGATTTTGTGTTCTAATGAACACTAATAGTGATTAGAATTTACGACTTTCCACTCAGCCCACAAAAATTGCGCGTCTTCGATTAGAAGTCTGTCGGGGAGTCGAGTGTTAGAATGACATTGATGTGAATAAAATGATTACATCCGGGTTTAGCCTAACTAATACTTGACGGGGTATGGATAGGCTGAGGAAACTCAGCATCGCTTCGTGGCTTATCCTAGGACTCATACTAGTCGTAGCACCAATAAACGCCCTCGACCAAATAACACACGTAATACAAGAAATAACCTAAACAACCCCACGCAGAATCCGGACTTTTGCTGTCGGACTGTTTATGAGTATTTATGAGTAAAATCTCATTTTTTCTCCGCGCCCGATTTTTTCTCTCTTTCGTTTCTGTAGAGTTGTTTGAGGATTGTTTGTTGTTGCCTCCGTAGAGCTTCCCGACGCACCTCAACGTTCCCGAGCGGGTTTTTTTGTTGATGAATTTCCATGGCGTCTAGCATCGCGTAATTATCATCGAGCGATCGGTTGGATGTGATTCTGAAGGCTTTGGGAATTTGTGGTTTTAGTCGTTCGTGTGCGATGAGAAGCATTAGCTTGGCTATCTTGCAGTGTCTTACGGTGATCTCCTCGGAGGCATCACCGGTTACCAGTCGAAGGAATGGTTCGAGGGTTTGTTCTGTGAACATTTGTTTTAATTGGTCTTCCGGTTCGTGTTCCGCGACTAATGCGAGATCGGTTAGGGTTTGGATGGCCTGGACTCGAAGCCTGCGTCTATAGACCTTCAAAACATCTTTCCGCTTATCCTCCGGTATATTTGTCCAGTCGGATTCTACGTGTTTTCGAGCCTTATCAGTTAACATAAATTGTATACCTTATCTTTGTTTGAGCTATTAGACCACAATATCTGTTAATTAATGTATCTATAGTATACATTTTAAGTCAGGGCGTCCTCTATTTGCCTGATGATGGGAATTGAAAGGGACTGGCGATGGCCGCGCCAAAGCTGAGAGGAATAAGGACCGCGCGGTGGAGTTGGATTTGTGCGGGTTCTCGGAATCTCAGATCGCCAAGGAACTCGGCGTCTCTCAACAAACCGTTAGCCGCTACCTTAACGCAGAGCGTGAACGCGTGGCCCAGCTTCGAGGTGCGAGTACACTTCACACGATACACAGATCCTATGCCCAGTGGTGCAACCTGCTCCAATACTTTTGGCAATTATCCAAAGAAGCAGAGAAGAAAGTGAATTTAGCGGAACAACGAAAAATCGGTGAGGACATCTGCAAAGTGCAGCTCATCATGGACGAACGATTCCTCTCCACCGTAGACGTCAAACCTCAACCAGAACTCGGTAAAGGCGTAACGTATGAGCGAATTCCAATTTCGGATCAAATAATTAATGCTGCTCATGAACGGGCGATAAGCGATGAAGAACCAAACCGTAGAGTTAACCCGACGGATACATGATCCTCGGGAAATCTACTTTCAACTGAAAGAGATCCGGAAAAACCTTTGCCAACACGCCGGAATCTACCTAAAGGAGTTTCAGGAACGGGCGTCGGACGAAATCTTCTGGAAATATTCGCTTGGCGGAAACCAAGAAGTCGTAATGTTATGGGCGCGTCGTTCCGGTAAAACAGAGTGTCTCGTAATAACCGGACTTTGCATCTGCCTGTTTGAGATTCACGTTAACCGTCCGGTAATGCAAGGAATCTCCAAGCAATTCCTTTGGGGACTAGTGAATCCTAGCCGAACCGAGCAAGGCGTCATGGTTACTCGTCAACGGATTAAAGACCGAGTCGAATCGATCGAGAAATGGCTCCTGACCGATTGGGGAATACATAGCGAACTTGGAGACGGCCGTAAGACTCCTGACTTCGTACTGCGAAGCGACGCCCTGAATTCGGAAGCGCAAATACGAGCGATATCCGGTCATCCTACCGCGTCCGAGAAAGGCGCTGGATTTCAACTCATGTTCATCGAACAGGTCGAGAACCTAGACGAGCAAACGATGAAAACCGTCATATTCCCGATGGCGGCCGGTTCGGAACTAACCTTAACGAAGGTACTCGCCGGTACTCCGGATCTGGTAATTGAGAACGAATATTTCC
>DASQZS010000295.1:0-2283 GCA_035638535.1 Candidatus Acidiferrum sp. | reverse complement strand
TTAGACGTATGGACGTACAAATTTTCCGCAACCCTCTGAGTACGTCTTGTTCTTCAGGAACTTATCGTACTCGTCTCCGCCTTTGCTTTGGTTCTGGGTTCTGGGCGAAGGTTTTATTCATTCAGCCACTTGGGGGATTTGTGTGATTTCGTCTAATCTATCGTTCATAGACATTGCGTATCCAATTATGCATACGTAACTGAGATGGGGGCGCCTTTACTCTGAGCTTACTCTCGCGGTTTGGCGAATTTTTTCCTTGAGGCAATTGTGACAGAGCTGTCCGCCGAACGGTCGGCTTGGTCTTCTCGAAGATTTAGAGATCCTTCGAGCCGCACTAGTTGGTACTCCTCTCAACGGACGCCCGCAAGAGCTACAACTACCGCCCGACATTACTTTTCTTCGATAGTGTATCGTAGATCGTCCCCCAGGGAGTGGTAATGTCTTCTTTTTCACCGAACGAGATCGTAGGGCTCGTCGCGGCATTTAGTTCTCCCCCATTCCTATTCCGAATAGACGCATCAATGGGAAATTCACTGAGAAGGAGCTAAGGAAATACCAGGATACAAAGTTTAGTTGCGTCCCCGCGATTGGCAGCGGCCAAGGTGCCACAGCTACGATATTATGACCAAAGACGGCGTTGAGTATCCACCAGATGATTAGGAAGGGAACGAATGTGACGCCGGTTACTTTGAATTGTTCCATGCTTGCTCTTGCTTGTAGCTTTGTCATAGCTTGTTGTTTCTTCATGAGTTTTGACATTGTCTGGGTGTCGTTTGCCTTTCTTGCTTTGTCTAATTCTTTTCTCCAATTTTGGAATTCGCGCATGGAATTCTTTACCATGTCATAGTCCACCAACAGTTTTGCTGCTGTTGAGGAGGTTAATCCAAGTGCGATTGCTACCCCGATTGTGAACAGTGTAGATTGCGGCACGTGATTGTAAGGCGTAAGAACAGTCATGAACCATGCCATGATGTTATCTATGAAGGTCATACGAGTTCTTCCTCTACGTGATTACACTCTGGATTGTTTGGAGGAGATCTAGGGCTGCCTGCTTCTGTTTGCCCGGCTCGTTCCTTATTATTTTGATGGGAGCGCCTGTAGACACCGCTGAAGCTGCAGCTGTCGCTCTCGACCATTCTAAGTCAAATGTTATTTCGGAAGATAAGGATTGATCTCTGCGTCTCTCAGAGTCGCTCTTGCGTCGATCAGCAATTTGTTCGGGATCTGTTTCAATCAAGACGAATAGTTGTGGACGGAGTTTTTGCAATAAGTTCTGAGGTAGACCGGCCCACAATCCTGAGGAGGTTCTGACGAACATGTGCGTATCAACAACCAGAACCTGGTGCTGCGTTGCGCGATTGTTTATTTCGTTCGCAGCGAGTTCCTGCACTTTTCTTTGCGTTTCGAGAGTTTGTGCCCTCATATCGTCCCTGTGCAATTCCTTTCCCAGTTCGCCCATGATTTCATTCATAATGGTTCCATAATTGAGGACGGATAAGTCGAACTTGTTCTGACGGGCAAGATCAGTTAACTCGTTGAGGACTGTCGTTTTTCCTACTCCAGGGATGCCAGTGACCACTGCTAAATGTGGCACCAGTTACTCACCTAGGAATCCTCTTGCGGCTGGATACATTTCAGTGATTTTTTCCTGCACTAAGATTTGATAATACTGCTCGATTATTCCCACGGTTAGAAGGATGCCTGTTCCTGAACCGAATGCGCCTAGGAAATTGGCGATTGCCGCTATGAAACCGATCATTATTGCGCCAATTATGGTCACAGTTGGGATGTATCTCTCGAGAAGTTGTCGGATAGGTACTTCAGATCTTCGGAAACCTTCTATCTGCATTCCTGAGTCAAGCAATTGTTTTGCGACTGCTCTCGAATCCATACCTCCAACTTCAACCCAGGTTACGGCGAAAAAGACGCAGCCGACAACTAGGAGAATCGTGTACACGAGTGCTCTCAGCGGATCCTGCAGAGTTAACGAGAGACTTGTGGGAGGCACAACATAAAACACTAAGCCTCCTGAGGGCTGGTACTGATTCCCCTGAATAGTAAACCTACCAAGCAGGTTGAGCCAGAAGTTTGTATTGGAACTATTATATCGCTGCCAAAGAAGCTGTGAAATGAAGTAGATGTTTCCGAACAGCGCGGCGGCAAATATTACTGGAATGTTGGATACGTAGAATAGCTTAAGCGGGAATTTTCCACGAAAGCCTCGATACCGCGCATAAGATACTGGAATTTCTACCCTCATTCCGTTGAAGTAAATTATTACGA
>DASQZS010000294.1:0-2999 GCA_035638535.1 Candidatus Acidiferrum sp. | reverse complement strand
TGTGTATGATTGGTGCACAGATTATAGTCCAGATGATACTAAACTAACTCGTTCCAGGGCAAGAAGAATAATTCTGAATAAGACACCTCAACAGGCGATCTATTTGGAGACATTCCGACGAAATGGCAGATCAATGTGTGCGGTGAACATCGTGTCTCTTAGGCGGCCAACGCGATGGCATTTAGACTACGTCGGTCAGGACGCTGATGAGATCGGAGTATATCGCCTAACGAAACAAGGACCCAGGAAGACTAAACTAGATATGCGCTTCAAGGTGAAATACAAAATCCGCGGCGCGCCGACTAGGTCTGAAGATACTAAGCAGACGAGTATAGTCTGGGATAAATACGTCAGCGCCCTGGAAAAAGAGTTTGTAGCCAGAAATCGACGCCGATCACATTGAGCTAGCCGTACCTAGCCAGTGAGATCAATCAGGCGGACATCAGTTCGGTCGAGTCTGATCGATCGCCGCACTGCGATTCCACAGTATCGAATCGATACGGCCCAATCAGTTAATATATCGATACGATACATTATCTGCTGGGATTGGCGAGGGTGCCAAAAGGATTCCAGACTGGTCCGTATGAAGTAATGTTTTACTTGGCAATGAAAGATGGCCCTGCTTACGGGTACCAACTTGCTGCGCGATTCCGAAAAATGACTGGCGGCCACATCAAGGTAAGCTACGGCACAATTTACCCATTTTTACGGCGCATGGAACGAAATGGAATTATCCGCTCACACAAGGACAACGCGTCCGGTCGAGTATATTATCAGCTAACGCAACGAGGAATTGAATCACAAAATAAAATGTTAAGGAAAATCCACAAGTCCCGGAAACAATGGGAGGAGAAACTGTTAGGCATTTTGTCATTGCACGTAGAAGTGTTTGGTCGCAGAGCTCTCACCGAGTTACTCAAGCAGATGAGATAGTGGTGCGCGGAAATTGACAGATAACACCAAAATAGTTCGAATTGTTAATCTATACCGGGGCAATCGAGCTTATGCCAAAACCAAAATTTGAGAATGTTGTCGTCATGGAAGAGACGGCAATTACCGTCCGGGGTTACCGTCGACGAACGACGGTCCCTTCAGGGATATTCAAGTTCTTAGGCCTAAAGCATGGTGACGTAATTCGTTGGACCGCCGTGAATGACGGAACGGTCTTCATATCAATCCAACCAAAAAAATCTAAATCACACGTGAAGTGACGCGATACTATTTCGCGTCTACCTTAGCTTAGCTGAACGCACCTTCGAGGTAGGCTTTAGTCACGGCACTTTTGGGTTGGCTGAAGAAAGATTCAGCGGGGCCTTCCTCAACTACTTCCCCCATGTAGAGGAAGATGACGTTGTCAGCTATTCTTCTTGCTTGACGCAACGTATGCGTAACAAACACGACCGTGTAATCCATGCTGAGAGCCTGCAGTTGTTTTTCCACATGCTGAGCAGATATTGGATCGAGAGCTGAGGTAGGTTCGTCACACAGTATGACTTCAGGATCGACGGCCAAAGCTCGAGCCAGGCAGAGTCGCTGTTGCTGACCGATTGAGAGTCTCGAAGCGGGTTCCTTCAATCTATCCTTGACTTCCTCCCAGAGTCCGGATGCTCGAAGACATCGCTCAACCATTCGATCGATTCCATCGATTTCATTCCACCAACTCATGCCACTTACGCGTGGACCGTACGCAATATTGTCGAAGATTGACATCGGAAGTAAATTCGGTGTTTGAGCGATCAGAGCGAGCCGTTTACGAACATTTGTTACATCTACTGAATCACTCATTATGTCGATGTCATCAACAAGAATCTTACATGAGAGCTTTACGCCTTCGGTCAATTCCAATAGTCTATTCAAACTACGAAGCAATGTGGATTTTCCACAGCCAGAAGGACCAATTATTGCCGTGGTCTGTCTTCGCGGAAAATCCACGTTTACGTTTTTCAGTACCTGCGTGTCTCCGTAGGAGACATTAAGATTCTGGACTCGGATATGTGGTTTAGTTATTGTTTGCATTTCGACATCACCTTATCACGAATTTAGAAAATCTACTGGTACAAAATCTCGCGCTAAGGCTAAGCATCACTATTATTCCGAGGAGTATTATCGCGGAAGCGTACGCTCTCTCTTGAGCCTCCGGATACGGAGTGCTAAGTTGGAAGAAGATGGCAAGCGGCAGCGTCGCGACTGGACTGTTCAGTGATGTTGGAATAGAGTCCGAGTATCCTGCAGTAAGTAAGACTGAGGCCGCGTCACCGATTCCTCGGCCTAGTGCCAAAAGAACGGTCGCTACGATACCGGGGAGTATCTGCCGTATGATAACGTTAAACGCAGTTTGGAGCTTACTTGCTCCTAGCGAGTATGACGCTTCTCTCAGTTTGGATGGTACCGTTCTTATGATCTCGTCGATGCCTCGAATCATGATGGGAATGATAAGTAGGGTAATCGTGATTATTCCCCAGAGAAGGGATGCACGGGCTCCGAGGATGAGCATGAGGGTAAAGGCGAATGCGCCATAGACGATAGATGGAACACCATAGAGCACGTCAAGACATAACCGAACGACATCCGCTGATTTGCTCCTTGCCGCGTATTCGTTCAAGTACAATGCAACAGGCAGGCCGATCACAAATGCAAGGGAGATTGATGCAGAAATTAGATATAGCGATCCAATGATGGCGTTTAAGATACCGCCGGCTCCTCCGAGATAGAATCCTCCATTTGATGTCTGGGTTATCATCGACAGACTGAGAGCTGGCGCTCCTTTCACTATGACGACACCAATAACAGCCAGCAGGCTTCCAACCACGATAAGAGTTGACGCGAGCATTAGGGCATTGAAGATCTGTTCCTCGAGCTTTCGATTTTTCATTCAGACAGATCTCCTTTGAAGTCTAACCAGAATCAGTCTTCCAAACAAAGTGAATCCGGCGACTACGAGTAGGAGCAGCAGCGCTGCGAAGAGAAGAGCCGAGTCATATAGAGGAATCGACATTACA
>DASQZS010000293.1:0-7324 GCA_035638535.1 Candidatus Acidiferrum sp. | reverse complement strand
GAGAATTTGAAGTGAACCGACTCTTGGGCCAAATGCATAGACTATGGCCTTGCCGGCTCCGCCAGCACCGAAGATTACGACAGATCGCCCTTTCAGTTGACAGACTTCTTCAACTGCCCTAACAGCACCTATCCCGTCAGTACTGTATCCCGAGAGGATACCGTTCTTGCTTGTAACTGTGTTCACTGATTCAATCTTGGCAGCGTCTGGGTCTAGCCTGTCAAGATACTTCATAATTGCGACTTTGTGTGGTGTGGTAACATTAAATCCTTTAATGCCTAAAACCCGTAGTCCTTCAACCGCAGGTTCTAGTCGGGACGCTCTAACAGGAAATGCGACGTAAACAGCATCAATGTTCGCTGAGATGAATGCGGCGTTCTGGATGATAGGGCTCATCGAATGATCAACCGGATCTCCGATGACACCATATACTCTGGTTTGTCCGGAAATTTGCGTGTCAACTAACTCCTAGAATCTGCCAGACTTTACGTAAATTGTCTATGCTCAACTGACCTTCTGCCGTTTGCGACTCTTCACCGAGCGAAGCAAATGTGAATTCTGCTCCGTACACGGTGGTGAGCACTCTAGATGGAATTCCTATTCGACCCATCGCAAAGGAAACGAGTCTTGCTGTTGATGCATTACTTTCAACGAAACTAAGGATAGTTAGATTATCACGTGGGTGTTTTGCTGCCGTTACGATCTTGCACACGTCGCCCCCGCTTAATCTCTCGTTATCCAGAACCTTACTTAACGCATCATTATTGGGCGTACCTGAAAAGTCGTGATATGAGATAATCAGTTGTGATTCCGAATCTTTCAGAACTGGAATGATTTCACGCGAAGCTTGATCCTCAAGATCAACATCTACGAAGTCGAATCCTGATTCGGCAGCAGTTTGAAGCAGCTTCTTTCGAGTTGCTGGATCTCTTTTGCCTCTATCTGTAGCAATTGTCTTGAACGCTGTTTTTGTTTCACCAATAACTTCGAGTATTGCGAGATCGCTTATTCTGTCAAAACGGAATTCGACTAGGTCTGGTTTTTTTTGTGATAGCTGTTCCAAAAGGGTGTTGATTTCTGTGCTGCCTTCTACCATCATGGAGAGGCAGATCTTATTCAGCGTTCGATCACCGTTTCGTTAGCAACCAGTGTCCCAAAGTGTCTTCCGCCTTCCTCGATTCTTATCAGAATGTCGTCGCCAGCTTTGATCTCAGAGACTGATTTGGAAGAATTTTCCGAAATCAATCGTACTGTTTCGGCGTTTTGTAAAATTGTGGAGTAATGCTGATCGTTTACCGTAGCTTCGACAAGCATCATAGGTCTCAGTTCGATCTTAACTCTACCCACGTGGCCGGGTCTTGCTTTTCCAGTCCTATCTACGATTAGGATTTCGTCGCCCGTTTTTAGTTCGGAAAGATAGCGAGTCCTGAAACCAGGAGTTAACACGTAGGCTGAGACTGGCCCTGCGTTGACTCGGAATGGGCGAGGTTCGACGTGTGGATTTCTATGTACTTCAGCTTCAATGAGAAACATTCCGGAAGACTGAGAACCCACTAGCATTCCTTCTCCTGGCTTCATGAGTTCGGTCGTATCAACGCATACCCTTGCACCGGACCTGAGGGGTTTCACTGAGAGTATTTTGGCTTTAAGGAGAGGAATGACCTCTTGAAATTCTTTGAGAAAATTAGATATCTCAACGATCTCTTCCGGTGACTTTGGATTTATGACCACTCCGTCCACGCCAAGTTCGAGAGTCTGCAGTGCAGTTTTCGCGTCACCAATGTTTGATACTTCGGCTAAGAGGGTTGCTTCCTTTCCGGCTTTAGAGATGAGGTTCTCGAGTGGGATGATCTTCCAGTTCGGACATTGAATGATCAAATAGGTTGCGCCATTCTCAGCGAGCTGCAGTGCCCTTGCCTCGTCAGCGCTTTCTTTGACGACTATTTCGACTGCTGAGTGTGCAGGCATTCTTTCATCTGCTTTAACACTACCCGAAACAAGTTGGATGTCGGAATGATTACTACTGGACGCAGTCTTGACTTTGAGCCCTGCGGCGAACTTCAGATCGTCAGTGTTTAGGATAGCAACATTACATCGTCCGTCTGCCTGCTTCAATAGTTCAGTTTTTAGAGTTGATGATAAGTTGGGATCGATTCTAATCCAGAGCTCTTTCATTTCGCCGCCTCGAGAAGTTTCAATGCATCTCGCGCGGATCGACCCTCGTGTACAACCATATTTAACGCCCTGCTCATGATTTCGGGGCTCTTGTGCTGAAATACGTTCCTTCCGATAGAGAGACCTGCTGCGCCTGCCTTAATCGAGTTCTCGGCTAACTCTAAGACTTCTAGGTCGTTGGACATTCGCGCGCCACCTGCTACTACGACTGGCACAGGACAGCTACTTACTACTGAACGGAAACTATCGATCTCACCGGTGTAAACAGTTTTCACTACGTCTGCACCGAGTTCTGCGCCGATTCGTGCTGCGTGATTGACTAGTTCAAACTCGTGTTCATTCTTGATGTTTGGACCTCGCGGATACATCATTGCAAGCAGTGGAATGCCATACGAATCGCATTGCCCAGCTATACCGCCAAGTAATTCGAGCATCTTGTCTTCTTCTGCTGCACCAATGTTTATGTGAACAGATACGGCGTCAGCGCCAAGTCTAATGGCTTCTTTGACAGTGCACACTCCAACTTTGAGTAAGGGCTTTCCACCGAGTTTGCTTGATGCGGATACGTGGATTATCAAACCCGCAGTTCGGGCGTCGACATGTTTTGCGATTCCTTTGTGGTAGAGGACGGCATCAACGCCTCCTTTCACGACCTGGTCGACTGTGTTTTGCATATTCTCGAGTCCGCGGACTGGTCCGATCGAGACCCCATGGTCCATAGCGATTATCAAGGTTCTTCCGTCGCTTCGAATAATTCTTCGCAGACGTCTCGTTTTGCCAGATTCCATTTGCTCAGCTCCAACCTCGGCATATTACTCCCCAGTAATCGCGGACCATATACATCATTCCAGGATTTTTGTTTTTAAACGTGGAAGGGTTTCTCTTAATTTGACCCGCGGCTCGGATCTTTTTCGTCCTCAATTTCATCAATCTTCACCTTTAACGACTTGCTTCATCAAATTCAAGGCTTCTTCTTTTTCTTTCCAAGAGACAAATACTAAGATACTGGACGCAAGAGTTAACATTCCAAAAATATTGATTTGATTTTCCTCTAAACGTGTTGAAATTTTACCAATTATACCTGGCGTGTCTTCCAGTCCTACACCTTTTATCCTCAAAAAGGCCAGGTCTCGTTGTACCGCCATCGCAAGCGTTTCCTCGTGTCCGATTACAACATCATGTATCTTACCTAGAAGTTCTTCGAAACCGGTTTGTGGAAGGTAGAATATTATCGAATCGAAATCTGCAGAAAGACCCCACAGATTGGAATGGTTTTTGATCTCCTTCACGAGGGCAGCCATGATTGCAGGATTTTCAGAGATTGCCTTCCCGGCAATCGTAACTGACATCGAAGGCGTACTTGACGCGAAGGCGACTTCGACCTCGTTATCAACACCGCCGATTATGACAGTGCCGTCTGCATCCAAACTATCTTTCCTATGGCTGATTACTCGTACTGGTATATCCTGGTCCTTGTATCGGAGTGCCTTTCTGTGGATGAATTTCGTTCCTGAATCCGCTAGACCGATCAGGGTTGACACGTCGATGCGATTCAGCTTTTTCGCGTTTGGGATTAGTTTAGGATCGGCCGACAGAATTCCGTCAGCATCAGTTACTAATACTACCTCATCTGCTCCGATGCCTTTTGCAATGATGAACGCGGTCGTGTCGCTTCCACCACGTCCAATCGTGCTTATCTTTCCTGTAGTCGATCGGCCAACGAAACCTGCAATTACAGGGACCTTCGCTTGGTCAAGGAGCGGGTTTACGTGCTCCTTGACTTTCTGCAAGCATAACTCCAAAATTGGATTCGCGTTAGAGTGCTGGTTGTCTGTGATGATAGGCCATTCTGAATCGGATGGATCAAAATATTTCGCGTCTAAACCTTCTCTCTTAAGAACGGTAGAGAATACTCTAACGCTAGTTCGTTCACCCATCGCTAAGATATCGTCTATATCTGTCTTATCTGATGTCTCACCCGACTCTTGGTCTATTAAACTAGAAAGTTGATCAGTCATCTTTCCCATGGCGGAAACGACGACTACTAGGCGCGTACCTTTGTTAACTTCATCGGCGATGAGTTTCGCGGCTTTTGTAATTCGTTCCTTGTCGGCGAGACTGGAGCCTCCGAACTTTACTACGATTCGCTTTGGCTTTGTCTCCCCTCTACTCGCCGATGGAGGATCCAAAGTTTGAACTGATGATGAATTACGGCCCACACTAATATTCGCTTGAGACTGAGGTGTGACCACAGTAAACGTGATCACCGAAAAGTCGACCACTCATGTTCACGCATTCTCCCTCGTCAAATTCGGCCATGCCCTGTCAGTCACTTAAAAGTGTTCCTAAGATTTCATTCTCCAACGTAAAGACGGTCGGCCAAAAAGCGAGGCAAGCCAGCGTTTATGATTTTCTCAGCAACAGAATCAATATTGTAGACTACTCGTCTTATGTCAACTGAAACTCGACTGTCAGAAACTGTGAGGATTGCGTAACTAGCTCGAGGTATGGTATCTCTGGGTTGCCCAACACTACCCGGATTTGCGAGAATGCCCTTCTTCGATGAACATACCATTGGCACGTGAGTGTGTCCGAGCAACAGAAGTTTCCCGTCACTTTGATCAAGTAGAGTATCGACTTCGGATTGTGAAATTCCAGGATAGATGTATTCACTTAGTGGATCTCTAGGGCTGGCATGGAAGAGACTGGTTCGAACTTCATCCAACACTAAGCGTGAAGAAGGACTTAGAGCAGAGAGGTACCGCAAGTTCTCCTTTTTCAGTTGTTTCCTTGTCCATTTGGCGGCAATGGCTGCATGTGACGAAAATCCTTCGATTTCTCCTGTCGAGACGACATAATCATGATTCCCCGACAGCACAACGACGGGATGAAGTTGACGGATCTTTTCGACGACCTCGTTCGGTTGAGGGCCGTATCCGACTATGTCTCCCAAGCAGAGAATATTATCAACTGTCGGCAGATCCGCTATGACCGCTTCAAACGCGTCTAGATTCGAATGTATGTCAGAAATGACTGCTATCTTCAAACTTGAATTCAATCATTAAGTTTCAGAAGACGACTATAGTTCCAAGTCAATTTCTTGTGCGTAAGATAGGTCTTCTCCACAGTATGGACAGAGCTTGTATTTTCTATCAACTTCTTTTCCGCATTCTGGGCATTCAATTTTCAACGGTGAGCTGCAGAACGGGCAAATTGAAAAGTCCGGTGAAACCTTTTTGCCACATTTCATACACTGTCCGTTCTCCTCCTTGCGGACTTGATTTTGTGGCTGAATAATTACTGGGAAGGGTTGTGGTGAATGCGAATTCTCAGCGATGTTTTCGCGGATGATCCGATGAAGTTGATACGCGTCTGGTTTTGATAGACTGTTAATTTTGATGTTTTGAATTCCGGAACGCATGAGAATTTCTACACTGCATCTGCGAATTCCACCATCCAGTCGGATATTCACCATGTTCGAGTAAGGATAATCTACGATCGTTTTCTTCAATCCTAATCCTGACGATTTACGAATTATTAGGCGTTGATTGCTAACTACAACAGTTTCATTACCCCGTAAGATCAGAATGATTTTCTCATCGTAGTTAATCACAGGTTTCATGTCATCTGGAAGCATCGCCAAGAGGAATTCCTCAGAACAAGTGAATTCAGGCAACTTGAATGATAAGATCTATTGCACTGCTGTATCAAAAAAGTGGCTCTGGCATTGTAGGAAACCAACCAATCCAAAGCAATCTGTTGGATAGCAATAGGTATCGTTTAACTAACCATAAGAGTCTGGATCCGTGACGGGTCCACATGGATATGAACGAAGTTACTCTGAAGCTTAATTCACGAATTTTCAGGCTGAACTATGCGCTCCTTGAGAATGCGATCATTGCGTTCTTTTACGAAGAGAAGTTTCGTCTCGGAACCCTTGCCATTGCTATGCCGGGTGCAGGAGAGGTAGCTGCTGGAAGGTCTTCGGTCCTGGTTGGTGGAAAGTACATAATGACAACTCGAGCTCTAGCCGAGAAGCTCGCTGCCAAGAGCGGAAAAATTTCGCTTGTGTCACTGTTTACCGAACTCGGAGAAGCGGAGGCACTGCGACTTTACGTTAGACTTCTTGAAAAAATGACACTTGACTCGAAAGTCACTGAAGAACCAATCCAGACTAATCCATCAATACGATAGAACATTCGAAAGCGGCGACTCACCAAGTACTTCGGTTGCAGCTCTCCCAACTTGCTCGCGATACCGTTCCGCCGTGTAGACCCTAATTATGTTCATGAAAACCTGCAACACATCTACAACCTTTGAGAGTTCGGTTATTTTCTGCGCAATTTTTTCTCCTGAATGTGTTTTAGAAAAAATAGGAATATCGATCGGTCCAAATTCCAATGCGTAATGATATGGGACGGACGGTAAGGACGGTACGTCTATACCAACCTCGTCGACCTGGATCCCCGCCTTATGCGCGATTTCTTCCTCAAGCTTTCGGCGAACGCTATCCTTCGTGAAAACATTTGATGCCAGCTCATCCTTCACAAAAAAGGTCTTCTCATACGCGCATTTCAGAAGTTTCCTTGCGGAAAGGGCTCTGATTATTTCACGCGACTTTGGATTCTCAAATAATTTCGACCAGACGATGTAATCATCCCATTCCAAATATTCGTCAGGTTCTTTTATTTTCAGAATTGACAGATCATCCTTGGCATAATCCAGTGCTTTCAGAAGCATCATTTGAACTGCTCTACATGCTCTGTGAAAGTAAATGGCCCTGAACGATTCAAGACGTGCAAGTATTAGACTCTCCAATGTGGGTAGCGCAGTAATGTCGGCTGCGAGATTCCCATCAAGAACATCCATCGTATAGATGAGTCGAAAAACATCCACCGATCCGTACCCAGCTCCAGTATGGTAGGAATCTCTCACTACAAAATCCATTTTATCAACATCAAAAGAACTGCTGATTACTTGACCTAGGAACCGTTTCTCGATATCCGACGATTGTCCCACAGCGAGTTTACTTATTTCCGTCGAATCGAAACCTTGCCTTCTGATAACGTCAGCTAAATCCGATTCAGCGATGATCCACCTGGACATGTCCTCGTGATTCCGATTCAGGTATTTCAGTAGAAGGGGTTCG